>CAYMRE010000005.1:0-19238 GCA_964392755.1 uncultured archaeon | reverse complement strand
TTTTTTAGACGTTACAAAAATTGAAAAAGAATTAACGTCTCTTCTTTAAAGCCTTGAATATTATTCTCCTGTCTTCTTTAGCAACCTCTCTAACGCAGAACCACTTTCCCTTAACCTTGATCAGGTATGGGCATCTACCCTCGTAACCCAAGATGCAAAGCTGGCAATCTTCAGGATAGACTCGTTTTATATTATATTTTTCAGCCAACAATTCGATGAACATTTACACCACAAGAAGCTTTATCAAAACTGCTTTTAAGCTTTGTCAATATGCTCAAAAGAGAGAAGAGGATAGAAAGAAAGATTGCGAGGGAGAGAATAGACAAACTCTTTCAGATGATGGAAGAAATGAAGAACAAAGACTACGAACTTGCGAGGAGGTATGTAGAGCTTGCTAAAAGAATTGCGATGAAGTACAGAATAAAGTTGCCAAAGGAGTATAAACTGAAGTTCTGTAAGAAGTGTCTGTATCCCTACAAGGAGGGAAGGTTCAGGGTTAGGATAGCCAAGTCGAGGGTCATAATAACCTGTTTAAATTGTGGATACACTAAGAGAGTTCCGATTAGACCAATCAGGAAAAAGATAGATAAGGAAAATAAAAAAGGGAAAGGTTAAAATACTACCTCAGAAAGTTTTGCCAAGGTGTTAGAATGTTGGATGTGTTGAGAGAGAAGGCGATAGCTTTGGCAGACGAGATAACAAAGCTCGAAGAGTACGTCGAATTTTTGGAGTGCGAGAAGGCTTTGAAGGAAGATGAAGTGGCTCAGCAGTTGTTAATGGATTTCCAGCAGAAACAGCAGGAATTTGTAGCGAAACAGATGAGTGGCGAGTTCGATCAAGACTTGATGAACGAGTTGTCGGAAATTCAGTCAAAGTTGAGTGCGAGGGAAAGTGTTGTAAACTTTATAGAGGCGTACAACCGACTTCTGACCACCTTAGCTGAAGTTTTGGATTTGATAAGCGAAAGGATAAACGTAAACATTGCGGAAGTTTACAGAAGGTAACCTTTGGTTCGATCAATTTTTAATACTTTCAGCTATTTCTTTTCTACATGTCTAAACTCAGAGTAAAGGACTACATGACCAGAAACGTTGTTACGTTATCACCGGAGGATACTGTCGAAGATGCTATAAAGTTGATTGAAGAAACTGGTCACGACAGCTTTCCCGTCGTTAAAGACGGATTCTTGGTGGGTTACGTCTCATCGATAGACTTACTAAAGAAGGATCCCAAAATGAAGATAAGGGAAGTTATGAAGAGGGAAATTCACGTTGCTAAGGAGGATATGCCGTTGAGGGATGTTGCGAGAGTCATGTTTAGGACGGGGCATTCAAAATTGCCAGTTGTGGATAATGAGGGTAGGTTGGTAGGTATAATATCCAATATAGACGTGATAAGAAGCCAGATTGAGAGGGCTACACCAGAGAAGGTTGAAAAGTTGAAGAGAACACTCGAAAAGCTTCACGGTGTGAATATCAATATTAAGAGGGATGTCGTAGATGTTAACAAGCTAATACCGACACAAACAAAGGTCTATGCGGATGAGTTGAGAGGTAGGATACACGAGATCAGAAAGGGTTTAGCTGAGCCAATAGTTGTGATTAAGAAGGATGGGAGGTATTATTTGGTGGACGGACACCACAGGGCGGTGGCATCTTTAAAGGTGGGGCAGAAGAAGCTTGAAGCCTACGTTTTGGAAGTTCCAGAAAACGTTGAGCTTGGTATGGAGAAGTTGATTAAAAGAAAGGGAATAAAGTCGCTCAAGGATGTTGAGGTCGTTGAGGAGGGACAACCTTTAGTTGAGATAACGCTTAAGAGGGAGGAGGTATGATCCTCGACGAGCTTTACGACGTTTTGATGGACAGAAAGATAAATCCGAAAGAAGATTCGTACACTTCAAAGCTGATCTACCATAGGAAGGGAATAAACAAGATACTTGAAAAGCTGGGTGAGGAGTGTATCGAGCTTATACTCGCTGTTAAGGATGGTAAGAGGGAGGAGATAATTTACGAGACCGCTGATTTGATATACCATCTGCTCGTTCTACTCGTGAAGCTTGATATAAAGCTCGATGAAATTTGGAGTGAGCTTGAGAGGAGGAGAAGATGAAGGAGTGCATAATTTGGACTGCAAACTTGGATGCTAAAAAGAAGAGAAGCGAGGGTAGGAAGATCGCGAGAAAGTTTGCCGTTCCAAACGTAAAGATTGAGGAGATGGTTAAAGCTTGCAAGGAACTTGGAATCCCATGTAGAGTTGAAGAGAAGAAGTATCCCAAAAGCTGGTGGGAGGAAGGTGGGAGAATAGTCGTTCCAAAGGTTGAGTCGAAGATTAGGTTGATGGAGAAGATTGCTTTAAGAATAAAGGAAATTAGGGAAAGGGAAAAATCGAAAAAGAAAAGATGAAGGGAATTTTTTATCTATCCGGCGAAAACACATGTTTAGCGAGTTTTGAAGTTCTAAATCTTCTCGAAGCTGAAGAGATAGACAGAGACGTGCAAATTTTAATAGCGGAGTTCAAGAAGAATTGCTTTTACAGGTTGGCTTTGACGCACGAAGTTTCCAAGTACTACACAACTTGCGATCTCGATGAATTGGAGGATGTTATAGGTGAGATACCCGTAAAGGGTAGCTGTTGCGTGAGGGTCGTTAAGATAAGGAGACCCGACTTGAACAGCTTGGAGCTTGAGAAGAGACTTGGAAGAATTCTGTGGAAGAGAGGTTGCAAGATAGATCTAACCAATCCCGATACTCACATAAGGGTTTACGTATCTGAGAGATGTCACGTCGGTTACCTAATTCATGTAACGAACAAGAAGCAGTTTCTTGAAAGACATCCGAATAGAAGGCCTTTCAGCATGCCGTGCGTAATACCTCCAAAGATTGGGAGGGCTATGGTAAACATAACCGCTGGTAAGAGAATACTCGATCCGATGTGCGGAACTGGAACGTTTTTGATAGAAGCGGGACTTATGGGATTGGATTTCGTTGGAGTTGAAGCTTACGAGAGAATTGCAAGGGGATGTGCGGAAAATTTGAGGTTCTTTAAGCTCCCCGTGAATGTGATCAGGGGAGATGCGAGAAATCTGCCGTTTAGAGATGAGGTTTTTGACGGGATTGTAACGGATTTTCCCTACAAGAGGTCAACAAAGCTGTTCGGTGAGAACTTGGTTGAGAAGGCTGTGGAGGAAATACACAGAGTTTTAATCGATGGGGGAAGGGCTGTGATGGTAATAAATATCGACATAGACGATTTGATAGGAGAATACTTTAAAATAGAGGGCAAGTGTTATCAGAGGGTTCACAAGAATTTGGAGAGGAGGTTTTACATCTGCAGGAAAGTTAAAAAACCTTAAAAGAACTGTTTTTGATGCCAAGAAGAAAGCTCGATCTTGAAAGTGTTTTGCAGGAGCTTGAGAAGAGAAAAGCTAAGAGAATTGGAATTCAACTTCCCGATGGGTTGAAGTATAAGAGTGAGCAGATTGCAGAGTTTTTTGAAAGTAAGGGTTACGAAGTTATAATATCAGGTTCACATTGCTACGGTGCATGCGATTTGGATTTAGATCTGCTTAAGGAGGTTGACGTTCTCTTGCATTTGGCACATACACCCATATTCGAACTCGAAAACGTGATATACGTTCCCTACTATGTAGACTACGATGTTGAAGATTTTGAGGATGTTGAGATTGAAGAGAAGAAAATTGCTCTGATAGCTTCGGCTCAATACGCATGGAAACTGCCAGAAGTTAAGGAGTTTCTGGAAAGGAAGGGTTACGAGGTCGAGTTGAAAAAGGGGAGTAACAGGGTGAAGATGCCGGGACAAGTTTTGGGATGCAATTACACGGTTTTAAGAGATTCTAAAGCTGAGGCTGTTCTATTTGTCGGCGATGGACTGTTTCATCCGATAGGGGCAAAGATATACTCTAAGAAAAAAGTTTACCGTTTCTGTCCACTTGATAAAGAGTTTGAAGAGGTTAAAGTAGATGACTTTCTGAAGAGGAGGTATCTGAGCATGTCTAAGGCTATGAACGCTGAGAGAGGTGCTATAATAGTCAGTAAAAAGATCGGTCAGAAGAGGTTGAAGTTGGCTTTAGATTTGAAGAGAAAGGCTAAGGAGAGGGGTAAGAATGTGGAAATAATATATCTCGATGATTTGTCTCCTCAAGTTCTCGAAAACTTCCTTTACGGATACTTTGTCAACACCGCCTGTCCCCGCATAAGCTACGACGACATCGACCTCTATAGCGTTCCGATCTTAACACCTCAGGAGTTCGAGATACTGTTGGGCTTGAGAGATTGGGAGAATTACGAAGTTGATGAAATTCTTTAAAGATCACCGTATATTTTGACGTATTCAACAAGACCTCCAGCTTTTAGAATTTTCAGCATGAAGTCTGGTAATGGCTTTGCCTTTAACTCAATCCCCTTAGTCAAATCTCTAACAATTCCACTCCCCAAATCGACTTCAAGCTCATCTCCCGATTCGATCGGATCTGTATCCACTATAAGCACGGGTAAACCTACGTTTATTGCATTTCTGTAAAATATCCTTGCAAAGGACTTTGCTAACACAGCTGAGACTCCCGCAACTTTCAATGCCAAAGGTGCATGCTCTCTACTACTTCCCATCCCAAAATTTTTGCCAGCCACTACGAAATCCCCGGGCTTGAACTTCTTCATGAAATCTGGATCGGCATCCTCCATAACGTGCTTAGCCAACTCCTCGATGTTGCTCCTTAAGTGAAAGTATCTACCCGGAGTTATGTGATCCGTAGAAATGTTGTCTCCGAACTTCCAAGCCCTACCTCTAAGCATGGATCAAACTCACCGACCGTTAAAAAAGGGTTACGATGTTTGAAAATG
The DNA here is from genome assembly GCA_964392755.1 of uncultured archaeon. Classification (GTDB taxonomy): domain Archaea; phylum Halobacteriota; class Archaeoglobi; order Archaeoglobales; family Archaeoglobaceae; genus Archaeoglobus_B. The sequence goes on along the minus strand of CAYMRE010000005.1, from coordinate 14,379 downwards.
GCTATCATATACCTCATAATCAATTATTATCTATCATGACAAAATATTTCGGCGTTATACGGTCTTCTTTCGCTCAAAGAAGGTAGAAAATTGCCACTTCTTTTTACGCCATTTCAAATATACATGTAGGAAATAATCAAAAAATTCAGTCTAAATTCAAAAATGACGGATATTTCCCAGATTGACCAAAAACGGTTAGCAATTTTCAATTTTGTTCTAAAATAGACTGTAATGTCCGATACGTTTCAAAAACGGACTTTGCAAAACTTTTCAATTCCTGCGAAAACTTTAAAAATCAGATATATTCACTTTCACCTTAGCTCTCCGATGTTTAAACAAAAAAGTGAGGTGGTGAATATGGGAGGTGATGGAGATGATCATCGGCAGGCACATAATAGCGGAGTTGTATGGTGTATCGAAGGATTTGATTTCAAAAGAAGAAAAAGTCCGACAGATCATGGAGGAGGTAGTAAAAGAGGCGGAATTGACAAAAGTTGGCAGTGTATACAAACAGTTTAACCCGCACGGTGTGACCGGTATAATTCTGATAGCGGAAAGTCACATATCCATACATACGTGGCCAGAATACGAGCTTGTAAATTTGGACGTTTTTACGTGCGGTGATGCTGAGAAGGCTGAAAAGGCTTTTAAGCTGTTCTTGGAGAAGTTTAAGCCGAAGTGGTACAGACATTTCGTCTTAGATAGGGGCTAACCCTTCCAAATTTAATTGCAACTCTTTTGCAAAAAGGCTTTAAATCAACTCCCCTACATTCGTTTAGTGATGGTTATGCAGTCCGACATACCAGTGAAGGAAATAATGACCAGAGAAGTCTGTACAGCCAAGAAGGACGACACGTTACTTGAAGCTTCGAAGAGAATGATAGAGTTCGGTGTGGGTAGCGTAGTTGTAATCGAAGACGGAAGACCGATAGGTATCGTAACCGAGAAAGATATACTCTACAAAGTCGTTTCCAAGAACAAACAACCCTCGAAGGTTAAGATTAAAGACATAATGAGCACTCCCTTAATTACGATAAAGCCAACCACAAGCCTTAGAGAGGCTACGGACATAATGAGGAAGAGGGGAATTAGAAGGTTACCGGTTGTGGATGATAACGGAAACCTTGTGGGGATTGTGACTGATAACGACATACTGAGCGTAGTAATGGATTTGGGTGAATTTGCAGAACTTCTCAAGAACGAATATTACGAATCCGAAGAGATGGGTGGAAAGTGCGAAAGGTGTGGGAGGATTACCGACATTCTTTACGATGTTGACGGTTTAAAAGTTTGTGAAGATTGTTACGAGGTGTTGAGATGAAGCTTGGAAGCGTCGTTAATTTGGCAACTAAGGATGTCAAAACCATACCACCCCGCTCTACAATAATGAACGCCCTCAAGACTATGGTCAACGAAGGTTTCAGGAGGATGCCGGTTGCGGATGCTGGGACGAAAAAACTTATGGGAATCGTATCCGCAACGGACATAATAAACTTCCTCGGTGGAGGAGACAAATACATGATAGTGGAAAACCGATACGATGGAAACTTAGCAAAAGCTATAAACGAAAGCATAAACGAGATAATGACCAGAGATGTAGTCTGCGTGAAATACACCGATTCTTGGGAGGATGCTGTTGAATTGATGATCGAGAAGAATGTGGGTGGGTGTCCGATAGTCGATAACGATGATAAGGTTTTCGGAATCGTTACTGAAAGAGACATCGTGAAGTTCTTGGCAAGTCAGAGGAGGTTGGATGGAGTTGTGAGGGATTACATGACTCCGAGGGTTGTAACCGTAACACCGAATACCACTGTTGGAGATGCTATGAGAACTATGATTTCAAAGAAAATAAGGAGATTACCGATAGTCAAGGACGGCATACTTTTCGGAATACTTGTATCGACGGATTTTCTAAGGTACTTCGCGAAGGATGCTTTCAAGATGCTTGAAACTGGAAACATAAAGGACGTACTGGACAAGAGCATACACGAGATTGCTTCAAATTCGAGCGTTCTCAAGTATAGAGAACCTCTCGTTTTCGAAAGCAGGGACAAAATTTCCGATGTTGTAAAGGGAATGGTTGAGAAGGGGGTAGGTTGTGCTTTGATAGTCGATAACGATAGGTTGGAAGGAATAATAACTGAAAGAGATCTGATGAGATTCCTCTATTCAAATATATGAAGGAAATTGCCGATGCTATCGGAGTTTCAACTCCAGCTTTAAAGGAGTTGTTTAGAAGAGACGTACTGAGAAGGGCTTTCGTAAAGCACCCTTTTTTTTCGGACGTTTTTGAGGCATACAAACTCGACAGAAAGTTTGGAAGCCTTGAAGAAGGAACGTTAATAGCTAAAACCACCGATAGAATCGAGATAGTAAGAGGATTTCCCAAGATAAAGAGAGCCTTGACGCTCTTTCCAACAATAAAGAAACACTTCGATGGTGACGTTGCAATAGAGGAGAAGATGAACGGATACAACGTAAGAATTGTCAAGTTTGGAGAGAAGCTTTACGCAATAACCAGGGGAGGATTTATATGCCCTTACACAACCGAGAAGGTTAGATTGTCCTTTGACGATTCCTTCTTTAAAGATTATCCGAATCTTATGCTCTGCTGTGAAGCGGTAGGTGAAGAATCACCGTACGTTCCAAGCTCAATTTACGGTGAAAGGCTTGATTTCTACGTTTTTGATGTAAGAGATAGGAAGACGAATTCACCATTGCCGATTAAGGAGAAGGAGAGAATTTGCGAGGAGTACGGCTTTAAAATGGCGACGATATTTGACATCGTCGATTGTAGGATCGCTCACGAAGTCGTTAGGGATGTTGTGGAGAAGATAGGAAAGGAGGGTAGGGAAGGTGTAGTCATAAAGGACGTTGAGATGAAAGTTCCCCCCATAAAGTACACTACGAGTCAGGCTAACTGCTCCGATCTCAGCTACGGCTTTAAATACTTCGGTGAGTACGGTAAGGATTTCCTGTTTTCGAGATTGATAAGGGAAGGTTTTCAGAGTTGGGAATTCGGTGAGGTTGAAGAGGTCATGAACGAGAGAGCTTTGAGAATCGGGAAGTCGATACTCTTTTCCATGGTTGAAAGCATAAGGGATGTTAAAGATAAGGGTAAAATCTACGAAAGGATGAGATTGAGATTTTACGATCTCGAAGTGTTTGAACTTTTTAAGGAGCACGTGAGAAGGATGGGTGTATCCGCAAAGTTCTCGGAACCGATTCAAGACGAAGACGGTAGCTATATCGTTCACTATTACAAGTACATGAAATCGACAACCGATACGGTTAAACACATATTGGAAGGTAACCTGTGGTCTTAAACGTACCTTTCAACCCACTTTATACTCCTGTCGAATGATACCAACGAAGCCAAAGCCTTAACCATCGCAAGTAGAAACATCGATTTCGCTATCGAAATTTCCGGAATTAGACAGGCAACCGACGTTAGATACGAGCAAAGTATGAAAAGTCTTGTCGGTTTTGTGACGTCTTCGGGTTCTACGAGATATTTGAAAACCTTGCTGTACTTGTCGAGCCTAACTATCACGATAAGTATCCAAACCACGAAGAGGTATGCAACGTAATCAACGTAAACACCTATGTCGAAACCCTCCTTGAAAAAGAGGTATGCGACGATAGAACCCAAAATGAACTCTCTTACTATCCTGTCGCATTTAGGTCTGAAACCGTTCTTCACCATTATGTAGAAAAATATGACGTTGTATATGCAAAAGTAAAGGCACAGAAGAAACGTTAAAAAGTGTCTGACGATTTCGGGTGTGTTTATAAGTCCCTTAAGTAACGTACATCCGAAGAGTACCTTGAGCGTAATGATGTAAAGCATGATTACGAGGGCGTAGAAGAACTTTTTAACGTTGTAGGATAGAAACAGTTTACTATCCTCGTTTACCATCGTCACGTTCATCAGACTGAGTACGATTGTAATTGCGGAGAGTAACTTTACCAACAGGTCTATCATCATCTCAAGCGTCATTCGTATGAGTATTATATATGACTTTCGTAACGGTAAACGTTTAATTCTGCGCTGAGCAAATCCGTCATGCTCGTGCTGTTTACATCGCACAGAGTCGAGATGCTTAAGCATTTTGAAGAGATCGCAAAGGATTACGATACCATAGTTATAGAAGAGCCAAAAGATTCGCTTTTCGAAAGGATGCTCAAAGGAGAGATAACGATAGACTACTACGTCGAAAACACGAACACATCCTTCCCCCTCTACTCAACCTACCAGTGTGAAGTTTTGAGGAAGTTGTATTCGATGGGAAAGAGGATATACCAAGTTGAACCCTACCTTGAAATACTTGAGGATATTCACAGAGCTATCGAATCGAAGCGGGCACTTCCTTCTGACGAGATGGCAATGAAGGTTAGAAGTATTGAGAAGAAGGTCGGTGAAGCTTGGATAGATTATCAAGAGGCTTTCATGAAGAGAGATTTTGACGCTCTTGTAGATTCGGCTGTTAGATTTACCAAAGCTGACGCAGAAAGATTTATCGTTAGAGATGAGATGAGGGCTGAAGCTATTGCGAAAATAGGTGATTGCCTCGTTGAGGCTGGTCAAATCCACATTCTTCTGCCTGAGATTTTGAAGGAGAAAGGTTTCGACGTTAAAGTTGTTGATCTACCGAGGGAAGTTGCCAACAAGCTTGGGATAGAGTTTTACCTGAACCCCGGAAACGAGTTGACGATAAGATACATGCTCGGTGAAGATGTTGGCGATGATGAAGCAAAGCTGATGTGTGCTCAAAGCATCATCTACGTTTCGCTAATTCCCAAAGATGAGCTTTTGCCGAGTAACGACGATCCTTATCCTCACCTAAAGAGGGAGTGCAGGATTGCCAAGAAGGTTAGAAAGCTGAGTTACGATGAGTGTAAGGAGTTGTTCTACAGAATTTGGGGACAGAAATATTTTATGTAGTAATCAAGAGGATCGGACATGATAACCGAAGAAGAAGTTATTCACGTTGCAAATCTTGCCAAGCTCGAACTCAAACCTGAAGAGGTTAAGAAGTTCAGGGAGGAGTTTGCGAAGATTTTAGAATACTTCAGTATACTCGACGAGGTTGGTGAGGATGTTGAACCGACTTATCACATCCTACCGCTCAAGAACGTTTTTAGAGAAGATATTCCGAGAGAATCTCTACCGAGAGAGCTTGTTTTAATGAACGCAAAGCATGTTGAGGATGGATACTTCAAAGGACCAAAGATAATGGAGGATTGATTATGAAAGTAAGCGAGTGGAAGGAGAGGCTTGAAGTTGAGAAATGCTACGATCTCGTTGCAGAGCTTTTCGATAGGATAGAGAAGAGTAAGCTCAACGCGTTCATAACTTTAAACAAGGAAGAAGCCTTGAAGAAGGCTGAGGAATTCGATAGAGGAAAGTTGAAGGGTAAGTTGGCTGGAATACCAGTTGCGGTGAAGGACAACATAAGCACAAAGGGGTTGAGGACCACTTGTGCATCAAAGATGCTCGCAAACTACGTTCCTCCATTCGATGCCCATGTAGTGGAGAGGCTTAAGCAAGAGGGAGCTATAATAATCGGAAAGACGAACATGGACGAGTTCGCAATGGGAACGACAACCGAAACATCCTACTTCGGTGTAGTGAGAAATCCCTACGACTTGGAGAGAGTAGCTGGGGGAAGTAGTGGAGGAAGTGGTGCCTGTTTGCATGGTGAAAGCGTTTTAGCCTTGGGAAGTGATACGGGCGGGAGTATAAGATGTCCAGCTTCCTTCTGCGGAGTTTTCGGTTTGAAGCCTACTTACGGATTGGTCTCACGTTACGGCTTGATTCCCTATGCCAATTCTTTGGAACAAATCGGACCTATGGCAAACTGCGTTGAGGATTTGGCTTTACTTTTGGAGGTTATAGCTGGTAAGGATGAGAGGGACTCAACGAATGCTGGTGTAGATTTCAAATTCGAGCCTGAGGAGAGAAAATACAGGATTGGAGTAGTTAAGGAGATGAGTGCGAGCGACGACGTAATGAATGTTTTTGAAGAGGTTGTCGAAGTTATTAAAGGAAAGCACGAAGTTGTTGAAGTCTCTCTAAGCTCTCTCAAGTACGCTTTACCCGCTTACTACATAATAGCAATGAGTGAAGCATCATCAAACCTTGCAAGGTACGATGGAGTTAGATACGGCTACGCATTGGAAAAGCTCGACACTTGGACGAGATACTTTGCAAAGGTCAGAGCTGAGGGGTTTGGTGAAGAGGTTAAAAGGAGGATAATGCTCGGAACTTATGCTCTATCAGCAGGATACTACGGTAAATACTACCTCAAGGCTTTGAGGGTTAGGACTTTGGTGAAGAACGACTTTCAGAGAGCTTTCAAGCACTGTGACATTCTGATAGCACCTACGATGCCCACTCCAGCCTTCAAGATAGGAGAGATTCAAGATCCTCTAACAATGTATAAGATGGATGTAAACACCGTTCCGATAAACTTGGCTGGAATTCCCGCATTGTCCATGCCGATGGGCTTCGTGAAAGGCTTGCCAGTCGGTTTGCAGGTTATGGGCAACTACTTTGAGGAGAACAAAATCCTGAGCTTCGCTTTGGAGCTGGAGAGGGAATTGGTATGAAGTTCAGCTCAAAGGATTGGCTAGAGCTTGTTGAAAAGGATTTTGAGTCCGCTTGGCTCAAGAGTAGAGAAATTTTGACGGAAAGAAATTTGAACGAAAGGTATCCCCTTTACCAGTACGATTACGGACAAGAACACCCGGTTTTCAAGACAATTCAAGAGTTAAGGAAGGCTTACCTATCCTTAGGATTCAAGGAGGTTATAAATCCGATAATCGTTGAGGATGTCCATGTAAAGAAACAGTTCGGAAAGGAGGCTTTAGCGGTTTTAGATCGATGCTTCTACTTAGCTACACTTCCAAAACCGAACGTCGGCATTTCAGCTGAGGAAGTTAAGGAGATAGAGAGAATATTGGGAAGAGAGCTTGGAAAGGATGAGATTGATGCGTTGAGAACGGTATTTCACAGCTACAAGAAGGGTAAGATTGATGGAGACGACCTTTCTTTTGAGATAGCGAAGGTTCTGAAGATTGACGATGCTAAAGCTGTTAAGATCATAGAGTTGTTTCCAGAATTTAAGGAGTTGAAACCGATTCCAACGAATTTAACACTCAGAAGTCACATGACTACCGGCTGGTTCATAACCTTAAGCAAAGTAGCTGACAAGATGCCCCTACCGATAAAGCTCTTCAGCATAGACCGTTGCTTCAGAAGGGAACAAGGTGAATCTGCTGTAAGACTCTACAGCTACTTCTCAGCGAGTTGTGTTGTTGTTGATGAAGATGTAAGCGTTGAGGACGGTAAAGCCATAGCTACAGCCTTGCTGAGACATTTCGGCTTCGAGAAATTTAAGTTTAGGCTTGATGAGAAGAGAAGTAAGTACTACATTCCCGGGACTCAAACCGAAGTGTTTGCATTCCATCCCAAGCTTGTGGGTAGCAATACCAAATACAAAGATGGATGGGTGGAAATAGCTACATTCGGAATCTACTCCCCCACAGCCTTGTGCCACTACGGAATCGATTATCCCGTTCTGAATCTGGGTTTGGGTGTTGAAAGGTTGGCTATGATCCTCTATGGCTATACGGACGTTAGAAAGATGGTTTACATGCAGGATGTGGAGCTGAGCGACTTGGATATAGCCAGAGCGATAAGGATAAGGGAACTGCCTAAAACATCAATTGGCTTTAAAGTTGCGAATGCCGTAATAAAGACAGCGGATGAACATGCAGATGAGAAAAGTCCGTGCGAGTTCTTAGCCTTTGAAGGCGAGCTTTACGGTAGAAGCTTTAAGGTTTACGTATTTGAAGTTGAGGAGAACACCAAGCTTTGCGGACCAGCATATGCGAACGAGATAGTGGTTTACAAGAACAGCGTTTACGGAATTCCAAGGAATGAGAAGTTCAAAAGTTACTTTGAAAACGGTATTCCGACGGGAATCAGATACATAGATGGGTTTGCCTACTACGTCGGTAAAAAGGTTGAGGAGATGGTTGCGAGGGGTGAAGGAGGGATTTTGAGGGTTAGGGTCGTTGAAAGTCCAAGCGATGTGAACGTAACAATTCAAGAGAACGTTGTTAGATACATCGCTTCGAAGGGCGGTAAAATAGATATTAGAGGTCCAATGTTCGTGAACGTTAGAGTTGAGCTTTGATCTGATTCTCAACAGCTCTGTTGAACTCCTCCAAGAATTCCCACTCCTTTCCCTTCGGTATTACAGCTCCAGCCGCTATCTTGTGACCCCCTCCATGCCCACCAACCTTTCTACAAGCAATTTCAATGGCTTTAGCCAAATTCAAGCCCATATCCACAAGCCTCTGCGTTGCCCTTGCAGAAACCTTAACACCTTCATCACAGTTCGCAAAAGCGACTATGGGCTTATCCAAATTTGCCTTACAGTAGCACATTCCCGCCACAATCCCTACAATCGTATCCAGTATGTCATCTCTTGCATGGAAGTACTGAACGCTCTTAAATTCTCTCAACCTATCGAGGGCAATCTTTATTCCTTCAGACAGGTTTCTACGGTGTTGTTGCAACAGTTTCCGAGCCTTTTTGAACGCCCATTCATCACATCCGTTCAAAATTCCCAAGCAAACCCTCAAACCTATGTCAGTGTGGTTGTACCTTGCGGTTGCGTTCAAAAGCGTTGAGAACTCCATGGCATCTCTAAGTTCCGTCCCTTCTACCTGTTTTGCCAGTATGTAACACTCCCCGACTATCCTCTTTATGTAGCTCATAGGATACCTGTTCTTCATGCATATCCTTACAAGCTCGGAAACAACCGCTCTCTTCTCACCCCTATTAAGGTCTATCCATCTCCTCCAATCCTCATCTTTTAGAGGAATTCCCAACCTTCTTAAGAGTCCTATGGACCCTCTCTCGCTCCCGCTAACGCCCGGTATGTAGGGGTCGAAGTTGTATTCAAGCATCTTAAAAACCGGTCTTGTCTGCTTGCCGAAGAACCTCAAATCCCTCTCAACTTTCAAAAATCCGTGCTTAACGCCCTCCTCAATCAGAAATCTATTCAATCCTACGAGCTTACAGTTCTTAGAATCTTGGAGATCTCCTATAGCTCCAACAATCGCCAGTTGAATTAAATCCACATGATCCATAGGATTTAAAAACTTCGCAACCAGATATGTAGCTCCAGAACCGCTCAAATCGTAACTACCATCGTATCCGAAATCGTGTGGGTTTAACTGGTATCTGTAGTAACCTTCGGGAACGTGATGATCGGTTATAACGCAGTCGAGCTTAAATCGCACTATATCCTTTATGCAACCGCTACCGAGATCCGTGAACCAGACAAACTCGTTTGAAAGTTCTTCAATCTTCTCAGAGTCCAAGTTTTTAACAAACTCAATCTCACAGTCTATTCCCGCCCTCCTAAGGCTCTCAAAAGCTATCGCACCTGATGTAATTCCATCCGCATCTATGTGGGTAACGATCTTAACGTGCTCACACCTTTTTATCCTGTCCGCCAGTTCCTTGGCTCTCTTTAGAACTTCTTTCATCGAAGAAAGACAACTCAATATCTAAAAAGAGTTTCGAAAGACTTTTGACTTTTAAATTGAAAATGTTTCGGATGATACCTATCCACTACCAAAAGCTCTTGGAGATCTACGAAAGGTTCAAAATCCCGCTGATAGACCCATCAATTCCCGAAGGTTACGAACTCGTTGAGGAATATTGGATCGTTCCGAACTTTACCCTAATTCAGATAAGGAGAAACGTTGACACCCTTGAAAAGGTTTACTGGATAATAGAACCACAGATAGCAAAGAACGAGCTTGAACTGCTGAGCATTCTTTTCGATGATCTTAGAAGGAAAGTCGTTCTTGAAGAGATCATACCGAGCGAAGAAGAGAGAATTAGAATAGTTTTGTCAGCTTTGAGGGAGATACTGGACGAATACGGTCTTAAGCTAAAATCGGATTTCACACTGAAGATTCTGTATTACCTCGTAAGGGACTTCTTCGGCTACGGTGCCATAGACCCGTTCCTCATCGATCCGAATTTGGAGGATATTTCGTGCGATGGATACAACATACCGATATACGTCTTTCACAGGAAGCACGGTAGCATGAAGACGAATATATCTTTTAGACAGGAGGAGTTAGACAACCTCGTTTTACTGTTAGGTCAAAAGGCTGGGAAGCACATATCCTATGCCAATCCCTTGGTTGATGCAACACTGCCAGATGGGAGTAGAATTCAGATAACCTACGGAACCGACGTATCAACAAGGGGTTCATCCTTCACGATAAGGAGATTCAGAGCTGAACCCTTTACACCCATAGATCTGATGGTTTACGGAACCTTCAATGCGGGACTCCTTGCATACTACTGGTTACTCATAGAGAACAAGATGAACGTGATGGTGATTGGAGAGACCGCAGCGGGAAAAACTACAACACTCAACGCCTTGCTCATGTTCATACCACCAGAAGCTAAAGTTGTGTCGATAGAGGACACGAGAGAGATACAGCTTTACCATGAGAACTGGATTGCGGAAGTTACGAGGTCCGGAGTTGAGGGGCAAGAGATAGATATGTACGATTTGCTCAGAGCAGCTTTAAGGCAGAGACCAGATTACATAGTTGTGGGTGAGGTTAGAGGAAGAGAGGCTATGACCCTGTTTCAAGCTATGTCAACGGGACATGCAGGTTATGCTACTTTTCATGCTGGAGACGTGAATCAGCTGATATACAGACTTGAAAACCCACCTCTAAACGTTCCGAGGGTGATGATACAGTTCTTGGATTCGATTGCGGTTCAATTCATGTGGTCGTTTAGGGGGGTTAGGAAGAGGAGGGTTAGGGAGATAGTTGAGGTTGTTGGATTGGAAGCGGAAAGCAAGGAACTTTTGATAAACAAGGTCTTTCAGTGGGATCCGGGAAGTGACAGCTACGTTCAGCTTGCAGATTCGAAGAAGCTTGAAAAGATAGCAATTATGCACGGTGTCGACGTTGTTGACGTTATAGAGGAACTTAGGAGAAGGAAGGAGTTCTTAGAACTGCTACATCAAAAGGGGATAAGGGATTATAGAGAGGTGACGAAACACATCCACATGTATTATAGAAATCCCGAGAAGGCTTTCGAGGTGTTGAGAGGATGATTCCAAAAACTTTTGTAAGAAAGTGGACGAGGAAGGTTCTGAAAGAAAGATGGAAGTATAAAGACGTTGAAAAAGCCTTGGTTTCCGCTCGATTGCCCTTTACAGTTCAGGAGTTGATGGCTACAGCGGAGTTTTACTCAATCGTTTCGTTTTTTGTCGGGTTGATTTTAGGTGCGGTTGTAATCGTGGCAGTTCCACCAACATTTATACTGTACACCGCAAGATACACTCCATTCTACAACATCGTTTTGGCGAATTTTAATGTTATTCGATGGACGTACCCCCTTATAGCTTTGATTCTTGGATTCGTAGCCTACAAGCTCACCAAGTATTCGATTTTATCCTATCCTTTCTTCATAGCGAACAGAAGGAAAAGCGAGATCGAGCTTTACCTTCCTCACGCTATAAGCATGATGTACAGCATGGCTACAGGTGGAATTCCCATTCAGAACATGATAAGAACGATTGCGGAATCAAAGCACATCTTCGGTGAGCTGAGCAGAGAATTCATGATAATATTGGAAATGGTTGACGTTTTCAAGAAGAACGTTTACGATGGTATGAGGTTCGTCAGAGACACTACTCCTTCACCACAACTCTCATCGTTTTTGGACAACCTCATATTCATACTTGAAGGAGGAGGTAAACTCTCCGAATTTTTAAAGAGAAAATCGGAGGAGCTTTCCGAGGAAAGGGAAAGGACTTTCGAGTCTTTCATAGATTTCTTGGGAATGATGGCGGAAGTCTACATATCGGTATTCATAGTCTTCCCACTCTTCCTACTCATAGTTCTCACAGTCATGAAGCTGATGGGAACCGCCATGTTCGAGCTTTACAAGGTTGCGGTGCTGATAATGTTACCGGTATCAACCGTAATGTTCGTATGGCTGATAAGGTCGATGATCCCACTTCCGAAGGTTAAACTTGAGGAGTTTGAATCCAAATACGAAACGATCAAAGCCAACGTTGTCGATGAGATTAGAGATTCTTTTACGGTTGATAAGGTAAAGAGGTTGAAGAAGAGGGTGTTGAGAATTATCCTTCATCCGTTTACCGAAAACATTTACAGGATCGAACTGCGAATAGTTACGATTCACATAGCACTTGCAACCCTCACAGTTTTTGCTATAGCTTGCAGGTTTATCAAGTTTGAATATGCGGTTCTCGTAGCCTTCTCAACATTCGTTTTGCCACTTATATTCATAGTTGAGATGAAGGAGAGGATAATGAGAAGATTGGAGGAGAGACTACCAGACGTTTTTTCAGAGTTGGCGATGTTAAACGAAGCTGGGTTAACGATACTTGAGGGACTTAAGGTTCTCTCCCAGACTGAAATGGGAATACTAACGAAGGAAATTCTTACAACGAGAAGGGAAATAGAGTGGGGTGTTTTGATTCCGAGAGCCTTTGTAAGATTCGGTATAAGGGTTAAAAGCGAGATACTTTCAAAGATTGTTCCCGTCGTTGTTAAAGCACTCGAAACCGCACCAACAATAAAAGATGCCTTCTACATCGTTGCAAGGTATGCAGATTCAGAAGTTTCCTTCAAAAAGAGGATGAGGAGTAGCACGTTTCTCTACGTCGTGATAATCTACATGTGCATAGCGATATTCCTCGTAACGACATACATGGTCATAACGAACTTTTTCAAGCCATTTTCAAATGTGAGCACGACGGGCTTTGGAAACGTTGCCGTTTCAATGAACATAGATGAAATAAAGAATTCGTTCTTCCAAGTTGCAATGATCGTCGGAATCCTCTCGGGATTGGTTGCGGGACAGATTGGAGAAGGAAACGTTCTCTTGGGTTTAAAGCATTCATACGTCTTTGCAATCATGACTTATGTGACTTTCAACCTCATGTAGCGGTGGAAAGTTTCTTGCCCCGTAATGCTGGATGTTGTAGCTCGCAACGAAGTTTCCAATTTTTAAGCACGTCTTGAGATCGTAACCTTTGAGGTAGCAGTAGAAGAAACCTACGGCAAAGGCATCTCCCGCTCCAGTAGTATCGACTACCTTAACCTTGTAAGCCGGATGGTAGTGGACACCATCTTTTGTCAGGGCTTTTGCTCCATTCTTCCCCATCGTTAAGATAAACATGTCCACAAACTGCAGGATGTCTTCTTCATCAGCGTTTAAGATGTCAAACTCCGCTTTGGATGTAATCACTATGTCGGTATATCTTAACAGACGTTTAAGCTTGTCAAGACCCACGATCACGTAAGGATAACTCATACTAAGGATTACGGTTTTTCCGAAGTTCTTAGCCTTCTTAGCGACATCGGTATGGACATCGAGACTGCTTTGGGATGGAAAAGGATCCAAATAGAAGTAGTCGTTCATCTTGAAGTCTTCATCGTCAATCTCAAGCCTTAAAATACCTGATGCGTTTGGATGGACAAAAAACGTCCTTTCCCCATCTCTATCCACGTAGATGTCAACTTTCCCCGTCTTCTCATGGGTTACCGAAAGCTTCAGGCGGACACCATCCATACTTCTTTTAAAGAGCTCCGCATCCTCATCCATTCCGATTGTAGAGTAAAAGGAGCATTTAATTCCGTACTTCGAAAGACCGTAAATTACGTTTGCTCCTGCCCCGCCAGCGGATCTTATCGTGCTTTTGACGACAGCATGTCCTCCCCTCTCAGGGTAAACGTCTATGCTGTGGATATAATCGATCAGAGCCGGACCAACACCGGCAAACATAGTTTATACAAACGCTACGTTTCGAGTAAAACTTTTATAAGACTTTTGTCCTTGACGATTCCGCATATTCTGTCCGTGTGATCTAAAACGGGTATGTGATCTATATCGTTCTTGATCATCTCTCTGGCACATTTAGATACTGAAGTTTGCGGATAGACGTAAGCTGGCTTCTTCATGAAATTTTTGACAGGTTCTTTAGGCAATTTCAATACACTAACCTCGAAGAACTTGGTAACGTAATCCCTCGTACCCTCCCAACTCCACACATCGTCAACATCGCTCGATGAAGCGTACTGCGTCTTCTCGATGAACTCCTCAATTAGGCTTTCGGTTAGCATGATCTTCTCGTCCACCAAACCGACAAGCTTGGCATTGTCATCTAAAATTGGACAGAGTTCCGATCCACTCAACCTCATAACTTCTCCGCACACGTTCAAAGGCATACCTTGCCAAACGCATACAACCTTATCGCACACGTAATCTCTAATCGGTTTATCTAT
>CAYMRE010000004.1:0-20634 GCA_964392755.1 uncultured archaeon | reverse complement strand
CTCTGCAATCTTTTAATTCCCTCTCTCGCCAATCGGATGGGAGTATTATTCTACCCTGCTCATCCACCTTTCGTTTATCAACACCATAAATCATTTCGATCACCAAATAAAGGTAACGTAAACCAGATTTAAAACTTGTCCCCCAAGTCAGTTTTAAAACTCCAAATCGAATTCGTAATTCATGGTAGAAGTCGTAATTTTGGCGGACAACAAGGTTGTAAATTTGAGACCGCAGGGGTTAAAGGCTGAATGGGGATTTTCTGCTCTGATAAAGGCTAAGGAGACTATTTTGTTCGATACTGGACAGACAGGAGTCGCATTCGAAAACATGCTTCTGCTTAAGGAGGATAAACCCGTAAAGGTTGTTTTAAGCCACGGACACTACGATCACACTGGCGGGCTAATGCCGTTTTTGAGAACCTTCGATTTAACAGTATATGCACATCCAGATGCTTTCCTACCAAGGTTTTACAAGGGAGACTACATCGGAATACCGTTTAAGAGGGGTCAAATCTCCGCCTACGCAAAAATAATCGAACATAGAGAGCCTTTAGAAGTTACAAAGAACGTTTGGGCTTTGGGAGAGATTCCAAGAAAGCATAAGCCAGCTTTACTCTCCAACTCTTACATCGTTAGGAATGGAGAGAAAGAGTTTGATGAGATAAGGGACGATCAAAGCATAGCTATCAAAACTGAGAATGGAATAGCGCTAATTCTGGGTTGTTGTCATGCTGGATTGAGAAATACGGTTGAATATGCGGAAGAGGTTGTTAGCGATGAGGTTAAGTACATCGTTGGTGGTACACACCTGATATCTCTTAAAAGGAATGAACTTCTAGATACCATCAGCTGGCTCGATAAAAAGGTTGAATTTATCGCTCCTTGCCACTGCACAGGTTTAGAGAATGAGTTCTTAATAAAATCTAAGCTTGGAGATAAGTGCAAGATCGTTGGAGTCGGAAGCGTAGTAAAGTTTTTTAACAAGTCTAAAAACTGAAAGCCTATGATCACGATAAACATCGGTAAGAGGGGTATAACGGAAGGAGTTATAAACGAGATAAATCAGGCTCTCGAAAAGCACGGGATGGTTAAGGTTAGAATGCTCAGAAACTTCAGGACGATCACAATGAAGGGTATGGATAGGAGAGAACTCGCGAAAGAAATTGCAAAACATGTTAACGGTAAGCTGGTCGATCTGAGAGGGTTTGTGTTGACCTTTAAGAGGTGATGGTATGGCTACGGTGTATGATGTCCCAGCGGATATGCTCATTCATAGGGTTGCAGAGAGACTGAAAGAGATGCCAGAGTTTACCCCACCAGAGTGGGCGAAGTTCGTCAAAACGGGCGTTCATAAGGAAAGAGCGCCAGAGCAAGAGGATTGGTGGTGGATAAGGGTCGCTTCGATCTTCAGAAAGGTCTACATCGACGGTCCAGTCGGAATCGAAAGGTTAAGAACCGCATACGGCGGGAGGAAGAACAGAGGAGTCAAGCCAGAGAAGTTCAGGAAGGGAAGTGGATCGATAATAAGGAAGGCTCTTCAACAGCTTGAGAAGGCTGGATTCGTAACAAAAACAAAGGAGGGAAGAATAGTAACGCCTAAAGGCAGATCGTTCCTGGACAAGATAGCTGCAGAGATAAAGAGAGAGCTCGTTCAGGAAATACCTGAATTGGCTAAATACTGAGGTGATACCTATGGACGAGAGAGAACTCGAAGAGATTCGAAGGAGAAAGATGATGGAACTTCAGAGGATGAGAGAGGAGGAGATTCAGAGAGAGCAGATGAAACAGCAGATTGAATTGCAAAAGAAGGCTATACTCAGGCAGATTCTTGAGCCTGAGGCAAGAGAGAGGTTGGCAAGGCTTAAGCTGGCTCATCCAGATATAGCTGAAGCCGTCGAGAATCAGTTGATACTCTTGGCTCAGAGCGGTAGGATTAGAAACAAAATAAGCGATGATGTTTTGGTATCCATATTGAGGCAGATCGCTTCAAGAAAGAGGGAACCGAGAATTATTAGGAAGTGATGGTTATGGGGAAGAAGACCGTTGGAGTTAAGAGAAGGCTTGCCAAGTTTTTGAAGGCTAACAGGAGACCTCCACTTTGGGTTATAATCAAGACCAACAGGAGGTTTGTTAGAAGTCCGAAGCAGAGGCATTGGAGACATAAAAAGTTGAAGGTGTGAGGTATGGCGAAGGTGGAGGTTGAGAGGGTTTATTCGATAAGGTTGAAGCACAAGCTCAAGAGATACCCGAGATGGCTCAGGGCAGTGAAGGCGATGAGATACATAAGGAGATTCCTCAGCAGGCACATGAAGGTGAGTGAAGAGAACATCAAGATCGATCCGAGCATAAACCTCAAGATTTGGGAGAGGGGAATTCAAAAGCCTCCAGCGAAGATAAGAATAAGGGCTGTAAAGTTCGACGACGGAATCGTTGAGGCGGAGCTTTACACCGGTGAAGTAAAGGAAGAAAAGAAAGAGGAAGTAAAAGGTTAGCATGCCAAAACTCTTAGCGATCAAGGGAGTTCCGCTGATCGGACTGTACATCAGAGCTACCGAAGACTTCGCAATACTTGGAATAGATGATGAAAAAGCGAAGGAATACTTGAGAGAAGAGCTCGGAGTTGATGTAGTGGTAACGACAATCATGGGGTCGGAGCTTGTAGGTGCCTTAGCCTGTGCAAACTCTAATGGGGTGCTCGTAAACTCACAGATTTCAAGCAAAGAACTTGAAGTAATAAAGAGAGTGGCAGAGGTCAAGACCGTAGAATCCAACGTAACTTGCTTGGGTAACGTTGTATGCGTAAATGACAAGGGTGCAATAATTCATCCAGAGGTCGATAAAGCTGTAGAAAACGCTGTGATTGACTTCTTGAACGTTGAAGTAGCAAGGGGAACGATAGGAGGAGTGAAAACCGTGGGAATGTCAGCAGTGGTAACGAACAGAGGAGGACTTCTGAATCCCAATTCGAGCGAGTGGGAGATAAAGAGGGTTGAGGATGTTATGAAGGTGGATGTTGGAACAGGTACAGTGAACTTCGGAGTTGAGTTGGTTGGAACAGGCTTGGTTGCGAATTCGAAGGGGTACATAGCTGGAAAGGACACGACTGGATTTGAGTTGGGGTTGATTGAAGAAGCTTTGTTCCCGTAAGGAGGTGATGCGATGAGGTTCGAGGTGGAGGGTGTTTTTAGGAACGGGATGGTCTGGCAGAAGTTCAGGAAGGTTGTAGAGGCACACAACGAGAAATTTGCCTTGGAAAAGGTTTATTCGCTCTTGGGTAGCAACCACAAGGTAAAGAGAAACTTAATAAAGATAAAGTCCATTAAGGCTGTTTGAGGTGATATTTTTGGAGAAGGAGGTTGAAGAAAAGCTGTACATCCTTCAACAACTTCAAAGCGAGGCTGAGGCAATTCAAAGGAGGATAATCGAGCTTGAGCTTGTAGATTCACAGCTCGAGAAGACCATAGAGAGCTTGGAATACTTCAATTCATTAGATGGAAGCGTTGAGGCTTTGATGAACTTGGGCGGTGGTATATTCGCTTACGTTGATGTAAAAAATGCCAAAAAGATGCTTGTAGATGTCGGAGCGGGAGTTGTCGTTGAGAAGGAAGTTGGAGAGGCAATAGAGTTTTTGAAGAAGAAGAGAGAGCTTATTCAGAGGAACGTTACGAACTTGGAGCAGGTTCTCCAGCAGATCGTTGAGAAAGCAAGGCAGATTCAGATTGAATTGGCGAAGAAAGAGGAGGAGAAGAAGTAATGTTCAAATCGCTTAAGGAGAAGCTTTCCGCTTTCAAGAGGAAGTTGGATGAAAAGTTTAAGAGAGAAGAGGTAGTAAAGGCTGTCGAGACTCCTGTCAAGGCTGAGGTTAGGGAAGTCAAATCCGAGACCGTTAAAACCGTTGAAGATGTTAAGAAGGTGGAAGCTCCCAAGGAGGAAAAGCCCAAGAAAGTCGGTTTAAAGGATAAGATCGTAGCTCTCGTTAAGGATAGAGAAGTTGTAATAGATGAAAAGAGCGTTGAAGAAATTTTGGAGGATTTAGAGATAATCCTTCTTGAGAGCGATGTTGCTTTGGAGGTTGTCGAGGAGATTTCGAGACAGTTGAAGGAGAGGTTGATCGGTAGAAGGAGGAAGATTGGAGAAAAAGTTTCCGACATTGTCATAAACGAGCTGAAGTTGATAATATTGGACATACTCGATAGGAACCGCTTCGATTTTGACGAATTCGTTGAGACGAAGCTTAAGGAGAAGAAACCGCTTAACATAGTTTTCGTTGGAGTTAATGGGACTGGTAAAACCACCACAATAGCTAAAGTCGCTAAAAGGTTGATGGACTTTGGTTACTCCGTTGTCTTAGCAGCTGGAGACACGTTTAGGGCTGGTGCCATAGAGCAGTTGGAGGAACACGGTAAGCGTTTGGGTGTGAGGGTTATAAAGCACAAGCAAGGGGCAGATCCCTGTGCGGTCATCTACGATGCTCTAAAGCATGCTGAGAGCAAGGGGATAGACGTTGTTTTGGCAGATACAGCGGGAAGAATGCACACCAAGAAGAATTTGATCGACCAGCTCGCCAAAATAAAGAGGGTGACAAAGCCAGATCTGATAATCTTTGTAGATGAGAGCATAGCGGGAAACGATGCTGTGGAGAGAGCGAGGATGTTCAACGAGGCTGTGGGGATTGATGGATCCATCTTAACGAAGATAGATGCCGATCCCAAAGGTGGAACTGCAATATCGATAAGCTACGTAACTGGAAAGCCCGTCCTGTTTTTAGGTACTGGTCAGGGTTACGACGATTTGGTCAAGTTCGATTCGAGATGGTTGGTTGAGAGGATTTTTGGTGGAATTTGACGTTGATTAAAAAATACGAACAACTACGCATTCAGACCATTCTTTGCAAAATTTGAATCTCTGCAAATCAAATTCCCGCTTCAACTCCTCATTTATCTTCGATATGCCTTCATGAATGAAATTAGTCAGTTCTTTCGCTTGAAGTACTCCAGAATCTCTATCGGTATCGGAAGGACAATCGTGGTGTTGTTGATCATTCCTATTTCGCTCAGTGTTTGCAGAACCCTAAGTAGCGGTGCAATCTTGCTTCCTTCTATTATCTTCGAAGCTTCCAACAGCTTCTGAGCTGCCTGAAGTTCTCCTTCCGCCTTAATAATCTTCGCTCTCTTCTCCCTTTCCGCTTCCGCCTGCATCGCCATTATCTTTCTCATTTCCTCGGGAATCTCGACATCCTTTATTTCCACCGCTGTAACCTTTATTCCCCAAGGATTCGTCGCCTCGTCGAGTATCTCCTGAAGATGCATGTTTATTTTCTCCCTCTCCGTGAGTAACTCGTCCAACTCCACCTGCCCAATGACACTCCTGAGCGTCGTTTGAGCAAGCTGGGCGGTGGCGTACTGAAAATCCCTAACTTCGGTTACAGCCTTTTCAGGATCGACAACCCTGAAGTAAACGACCGCATTAACGCTCACGGGAACGTTGTCTTTGGTAAGCACTTCCTGCTTGGGAACGTCGTACGTTATCGTTCTCAAATCTACAACAACCATGCTCTCAATAATTGGAATGACGTAGAAAAGACCCGGTCCCCTCGCACCTACCAACCTACCCAAACGGAATATAACTCCCCTCTCATACTCCTTTACAATCCTTATTCCGGATAGGAGAAACAGCAGTGCGATTATACCCAAACCTGCCCCTACTAACGTAGCAATGTCCATACGTAAAGTAAAGAAGGTATTATTTAAACTTCACGAGTAATCGTATCTCGTCGAAGGTGTTATCTCCCCGACCAAATTCTCTTTAACGAGCTTCTTAGCCTCTTCGAGATCGTAATTTCCAAGTAGCCACATCACCTTGACCAAAGCTACCTCAGGAAGCATGTCCTCTCCTTCAATCACACCAGCTTTGAGCAGGTATCTTCCAGTGTCATAGACTCTGCAACAGACCCTACCCCAGAGACATTGAGACGTCATTACAACCAAGCTATCTTCAGCAATTCTCTTTATGGTATCCACCCAATCAGTCGATACGTGTCCCAAACCCGTTCCCTCCAAAACGAATCCCCTGTAACCCTTCTCGTAGTAGTATTCAAGTATGTCAGGCTTTAAGCTCGGGAAGAATTTTATCAGAACACATTTTTCCTCAAGCCTATCTCTAAGCTCAAGCTCCCTTTCATTCCTCCTAAACCTCTCGCCAATCCACTCAATCTCTCCGCTCGGATAGTGAACTTTTCCCAAAGGTGTGTAATTAATAGTCTTAAACGCATCCCTCCTCGATGTGTGGCACTTCCTGACCTTAACTCCCCTGTGTATCAGACAGTAATCATCGCTAGTGGTTCCGTGCATAACAACGACAACTTCACCCAAATCCGATACAGCCGTTACAGCTGAACAGAAAACGTTCATCGAGGCATCGCTTGAAGGTCTATCGCTACTACGCTGTGCCCCCGTGAATACAACTGGAATCGGTGTCGAAAGCATGAAGGCAAGAGCTGAGGCTGAGTAGTGCATGGTGTCGGTCCCATGAGTTATTATCACACCCTCGTATCCCTTCTTGATAGCCTTGTAAACCTCTCTTGCAAGCTCTATCCAGTTCTTTGGCTTCATATTCTCGCTGAGGATATTGTACAACAGCATTGCATCGACGTTACAGATTTCTAAAAGCTCTGGAACATCTCCTACTATCTCCTCAGCCGTGAATTGACTCGTTACAGCTCCGGTCCTGTAATCGACCTTACTCGCAATAGTTCCGCCAGTTGAGATTATCATAACGTTCGGCAATCCTTCTCTCTTGACAAGCTTGGGCTTGGGAAAACTTATTGGCTTCTCCTCCAAAACCTCCAAAACTTCGTAATTCTTAAATCCGACATTGTAACCGTTGTCGAGCTTTAAAACCAAACAGTCCGTAAAGGAGGGCATCACGATTCCTTCAAAAATTCTCCCCTTGGCTTTAATCCTAACCCTCTTTCCTTCAAGTTCCATGCCTTTAGATCGTTGAATGATTTTTAAAGTTTCAGAATTGGATTCTTTCATCACCGATCAGTCGCGGGCTACCTCATCACGGTTGCTCGTTCGGAACAGGATATTTAGATGTTTCGGTTGATTAACCTACTTACCTCCTCGTAAAGCCTTTCGAGTCCCGAGCAGACCTTCTCAACCTTCTCAGCTAAAATCTTATAATCTTCATCAAGCCTTCTCCTCCTTTCAACTATCATCCTCTC
The DNA here is from genome assembly GCA_964392755.1 of uncultured archaeon. GTDB lineage: Archaea > Halobacteriota > Archaeoglobi > Archaeoglobales > Archaeoglobaceae > Archaeoglobus_B. Next base: position 13,409 of record CAYMRE010000004.1, on the reverse strand, counting down.
CACTTCAGCCTTCGAAGTACCTCCCAAAGAAATTCTGCCATCTACAACTTCTCCAACATCAACGCTCAAATCCACATCGACATCGTATCCCATCTCTTTGGCAATCTCCTTAACCCTGCTCAAGTCACCCTCCCTAACCGCTCTACCAACAATTCTGTGAGCATCCCTGAAGGGAACTCCAGCCTTAGCCAATCTATCTGCAATCTCACTCGCAATTGCAAAACCTTTCACAGCCTTTTCCTCCATAACCTCAGCTTTAAACTTCAGAGAGGAGTACATTTTACCCATAACAATTGCAGACAATTCAGCGGTGTTCAAAGCTGAATACATGATCGAATTCATCTCCTGAAAGTCCCTGTTGTAGGTTAGGGGCAAAGCCTTGTATATGGTCATAACAGCCGTCAATTCACCAACGGTCTTACCCGCCTTAGCCCTTATCAATTCTGCAACATCTGGATTCTTCTTCTGAGGCATTATTGACGATGTTGAAGCAAACTCCTCTGGCAAATCAACGAAGTCAAACTCGGAACTCCAGAGAACGATTTCCTCAGCCATCCTGCTTAACGTCAACATAAGCTGAGTTGCTACAAAAACGGATTCTATCAGAAAATCCCTACTCGCAACTGCATCACAGCTATTCTCAACAACGCCATCAAACCCCAAAAGCTCAGCCGTGTATATCCTATCCAAGTTGAAGGAAGTTCCAGCGAATGCACAGGCTCCAAGTGGTGAAAGGTTCACCCTCTCAAAAGCATCGATTATCCTCTCAAAATCCCTCAAAAGCATGTCGTGATAAGCTAAGAGATGGTGGGAAAGACGAGTAGGTTGTGCGTACTGTAGGTGGGTGAATCCGGGCATTAAAACGTCGATGTTCTCTTCAGCCTTTTCGATCAGAACTCCTCTCAATTCTAAAACGGCTTGAGCTATCGATAGGAGTTTGTCCCTTGCAAACATCCTTAAGCATGTGGCAACCTCATCGTTTCTGCTCCTTGCTGTGTGCATCTTCTTGCCGTATGGGGTTATCTTGGTAACCTCGCTCTCGATTGCCTCGTGAACGTCTTCGTAGTCTTTCTTTACAACATCGTAACCTCTCTCCCTTATATCGAGCAAAGCCTTCACAATCTCCTTAGCTTCATTCTTACTAACGTAACCCTGCTTCATCAGACCTAAGACGTGAGCTATGTCCACGAGTATATCGTAGTAGAAGATGTTTTCATCGTGCTCCAAGGAGCTTGTAAGCTTTAAAGCCAAGCTGTCCATTCCCTTCTCAAACCTGCTTCTTAACATCTCCCTTCCTCCACACGACCTCTTTACCGTATCTGATCTCAACAACCCTATGAACGGGAATCATCAAACCAGACTTCAGATAAAGAAACTTGTATCCGGCTTTCTCAATTTCATCGCCCCTTATTTCAGAGAAACCTTTCGGTCTGTCGATGTAAACGATCGTTACCTTGCTGATGTCGTAGTCGGGATGCCACTTGAACTTGTCGAGGACCTCTTTAACCTTCAAATTTCCTCCTCCTTGGCAATTTCAACGATGTTCCCTTTGAGGTTCAGCTTGAGCGACCTCTTAGCAATAGCTCTAACGACTATCGGCTCAAGCTTCAAATCTCTGCTTATGTGCTGAACGCTCATCCTTCCAGCCTTTATCTCGTCGATAACCTTCTTAACGACTTCTTCAAATTCATCTTCGGGCATGAATATTACTTCCAAGACCTTGTTTAGTTCTATAAGTGAGACGTAGAAGCTCGCGTTCAGGTGTGTGTACGTAACGTGATACTCCTTCTCTGGCTTTCCAGCTGGATCTTTCGGCATCCTCCATCTCACTTCGAGCATTCCAGCACTTTTCAATATTTTCAAAGCTTCCTCAACACCCTCCCCAAACCTCTCCTTGAGTTCATTCAGAGTGTACCAACCGTCCAAAAGTGCGCTGTAAACGTTCTTGTATGTTGTCGTTGAAAACATGTAGAGTATGGGAACGAGTTCTACGACATCGTTGACGAGTTTCACTCTTCTCATCGAATTAAGCGATGTCTTTCGATATATACAACTTTCTTTTTAGCAACTCCAAGTCGTTGGAAATCAGATACAGCAAAGCCTTTAAGTCAAGCCAGCTCAAATCCCTTCCAATCTTCAAATCCTCTAAAACTCTATTGTAGTCTTCTGGATAACAAACCACCGGCACCCCAGCCTTAATACCCGCTCTTATCAACGCAACTCCACCGACATCCACCCTATCTTCGTAGAGGTTAACGACGATGAGGCTGAAAAAGCCGTCGTATATTCTTCTGAACACCTCCGGATGCAAGGTCTTCAAGTCTTCACTCTCGTTAAGATGTGTAATTTCGGAAAGCCTTCTAACGGGAATTCCGCAATTTTCGAGGAATTTTGCTGTTCCTTCGGTAGCATACAACGTGTATCCGAGATCGACCAAAGCTTTGGCAAATCTCTCAAGTCCGTCCTTTCTACTCACGGATAGCAGTACGTTCATGAATGTTGGTCGATCGTGTTATATATATGTTCGTTGACCATCGAATGTGGAATACGTTCACCACCCTCTAATCAGGGAAAAAACGGTTGAAAGGCGATCATACCAGATCGCCATAACCGCAACAGCCTTAATGAGGAACACACTCGTAGTACTCCCTACGGGATTGGGTAAGACCGTCATAGCTCTCTTAGTCATAGCTTCACGTTTGCACAACAAGGGTGGCAAAGCTTTGGTTTTAGCACCTACGAAACCTTTGGTTGAACAGCATGCAAACTTCTTCAGAAAGACTTTGAATATCCCCAGTAACGAAATAGTTGCTCTAAGCGGTGAAATTCCCCCAGATAAGAGGTACCAGCTCTGGAATAAGGCAAAAGTTGTTGTTTCAACTCCTCAAGTAATTGAGAACGATTTGATAGCTGGTAGAATCTCGCTTGAGGATGTCGTTCACGTTACTTTCGATGAGGCTCATAGGGCTGTTGGAAACTACTCCTACGTTTTCATAGCCAAGGCTTACATGGAGCAGGCTAAAGACCCCCTTATACTTGCGATAACCGCATCACCGGGTAGCGACGTTGAGAGAATCGAAGAGGTGATAAAGAATCTTTACATAGAGGACGTTGAGGTTAGGACTGAGTTTGACGAGGATGTAAAGCCCTACATTCACGAGAGAACCATAGAGTGGGTTAAGGTTGAGATGCCCAAAGAGCTTAAGGAGGTTAGAGACATCCTGAACGAGTGTGTAGAACTGAGGCTGATGAAACTTGAGGGGTTGGGTGTTAAGGCAAGGGGTTTGAGCAAGAAAGAACTCTTAGCTTTGCAAGAAGCTCTACAAAGTGAGGCTTACGAAAGTGGGGATCAGAGGCTCTTTGAAGCTTTGTCGGTTTTGGCTGAAATTCTGAAGATACAGCATGCAATCGAGTTGATAGAAACGCAAGGTTTAGATGCCTTAAAGCATTATTTGAGGAAGATAGTCGTTGAAGCTAAGTCGAGGGGAGGTAGCAGGGCTTCAAAAAGCATAATAGCCGATCCTAAGTTCAAGAAGGCTGTAGTTAAAACCCTGAAGTGCGAAGTGGATCATCCAAAGCTTGAGAAGCTGAAGGAGATTGTTTCAAATCAGTTAAAGGTTAAGCGGGATTCAAGGATAATAGTTTTCACGAACTTCAGAGATACAGCAGAGGTTATATCGAGGGAGCTACAAAGTATGGGAATACCAGCTGTAAGATTTGTGGGACAGGCTAACAGAGAGAACGATAGGGGATTGAGGCAGAGGGAGCAGGTTGAGATTGTTGAGAGGTTTAGAGCCGGGGAGATAAAGGTTCTGGTTGCGACATCGGTTGGAGAGGAGGGCTTGGACATTCCCGAAGTCGATCTCGTCGTATTTTACGAGGCTATACCTTCCGAGATTAGGTCGATTCAGAGGAAAGGAAGGACGGGGAGAAAGAGGGAAGGGAGAATAGTAGTCTTAGTTACAAAAGGGACGAGGGATGAAGCCTACTTCTACATAAGCTTGAGAAAGGAGAGGGCTATGTTCGAAAGATTGAGGGAGCTTAAGTTCATGCTTAAGAGGTCTCAGAGGAGTTTGGAAGACTTCAAAGTAAGCAATATCAAAGAAATCACGGTCTACGTCGATTCGAGGGAGATGAGGTCTGAGGTTGTCAAAAAGCTCTACGAGAAAGCGAATGTAAGGGTTGGGAACTTCAACGCCGATTACGTTGTTAGTGACAGGGTTGCAATAGAGAGGAAGACTGCAGACGACTTTGTAGACAGTATAATCGATAAAAGGCTGTTCGATCAGTTGATCGAGTTGAAGAAAAACTATCTGAAACCTGTTCTCATAGTTGAAGGTGACGGAATTTACAGGCGCTTAAATCCGAATGCGATAAGAGGTGCTTTGGCTACGGTGATAGTCGATTTCGGAGTGCCTGTGATATTCACAAAGAGTCCAGAAGAGACTGCTGAGTTCATAGTGAGTTTGGCAAGGAGGGAGCAGTTGGCAAAGGATAGAGAAGTTTCACCGCACTACGGAAAGACCAAGATGACCCTTAAGGAGCAGATGGAATACGTCGTATCTTCGATTTCGGATATAGGACCGGTAATAGCGAGGAATCTGCTAGAGCACTTTCAAACAATAGAGAACATAGCCAAAGCGAGCGTTGAAGACCTAATGAAGGTTCCGAAGGTGGGTAAAAAGACTGCTGAAAAGATCGTGAGAATTATGAAAACGCCTTACAGCGAAGCGGATAAGTTTGTCGAGTATTAGTAAATCCGTGTGATTTCAGCTGTTCATCTTGTAAGTTTATAAGAAGCTAACAGGAAATATGCTCGATCCGAGACATCTGTTTAGTACCTTGAAGCGGACTAATCCCAAGTTATCTTAGGATGAATCTTTCTATGCGTGGTGGAAGCATTATACTGTCCTTCACTATTTCGCAAGCTTAAGGTCAACTAAAATCTGCCGTAGCCTTCTAAATTTAGAGTGACATACCTGTAACCCAATTCTTTTAACATCTTCGAGATTTTATTCATCAAATCGACATCGAAGAATTTCGGTCTCTCATCTCTGCCAACTTCTATGATTGCTACATCCCCGTAGTCTCTCACCCTTACGACTTTGAAGTTGAGATTTTTTAAAATGTTCTCAGCTTCTTCAATCCTCTTCAGCCTTTCGGGTGTTATCATATTCCCAAAAGGTATTCTCGTAGCTAAGCATGTTGTGGGGGGCTTATCGTGAAAACTCAAACGTAGCATTTTGGCAATTTGCCTGATCTCTTCCTTGCTAACTCCTACCTCAACCCAAGGACTGTAAACACCTTCCTCAACAACAGCCCTGTATCCCGGTCTATCCTCACTCAACTCGCTAACGTTCGTTCCCTCAACTATACAATTTACACCAACTTCAAAAGCAAACTCCTTTACTTTACGTATCATTTTCCTCTTGCAAAAGTAGCATCTGTCTTTGTCGTTTCTCACAAAGTTTTCGTCGCTAAGTAAGTTAACTTCGAGAATGTAGTGATCAACCCCAATCTCTCCAGCAATCGACTTTGCATCTTCAACATCGGATTTTGGTATGACTTCCGATACAACCGTCACGGCAAAAACGTCGTCAACTACATCTTTACACAGCTTAGCGAGAGTTGCACTATCGACTCCTCCAGAGAACATTACAACTACACCGTCTTTTCCAACATTCAATATGAAATCCTTCAACCTTTCGATCTTAGAATGTATTTTCACAGGACGTTAACGTCTCTACGGCATAAAACCTTTAATTCTGATAAGGTCTTAACGGGTTTGTGGAAAGGGTAGAGGAGTACCTTGAAGCTATACTTGACGTTCAGGAGAAGGAGAGGAGAGTTGTTAGGACGAGTGATGTAGCCAAGAGGCTTAAAGTCAAGCCATCAAGCGTTACGGAGATGTTTATAAAGCTGAAAGATATGGGTTACGTTGATTACGTTCCTTATAGAGGAGTTGTTCTAACGGATGAGGGAAGGAGGATAGCGGAGAGAATAAAAAGGTATTACAGAATATTCGAAAAATTCTTCGAGTTCTTGGGTATAGATGAGGAAAAAGCTAAAGAGTTGAGTTGTGAGTTGGAGCATCACGCCGACGAGAGAGTTATCGAAAGAGTTTGTGCAATAATATCGGGTGTATGCGACATCTGCGATGAATGCAGGTTCGCGGAAATGCCCCTTTCCGAAGCTAAAGAGGGTAAGTACATCGTCTTGATTGCTCCTACGAGCATAAAAGACATTATTAAAGTCGGTGACGAAATCGAAGTCTTAGAAAACGAGGATGTGTTGAAGGTCAAAGTTGGTGATGAAACCTTTGAGCTTTCGAAGGACTTTGGAAAAAAGATAATTATCAGGAGAACTTAAGACTTCTTTTTCTTTTTAATGATCTCCTCTATCTTCTTTTCGAACGTATCTTCGTGGACGTATGGGCACTTCAAATAATGCTCGACAGCCTTTGCTAAGGCATCCTTTGTAGTGCTCTCACCGGTTTTTTTCTTCAACTCCTCCAAAACATCCTCAGGCAAGACTGTTTGAGCGTGGACTATTTTCGTCAAATTCTTCACCTCCAATCATTATTATGGTAACTGGTATATAAGCTTTGCTCATAATAGTAATGGTGATTGTCATCTCATATTTGCCGATAATTTTGTGAAGAAGTGGTGGGCCCGGAGGGATTTGAACCCTCGACCGCCCGGTTATGAGCCGGGCGCTCTGACCTGGCTAAGCTACGGGCCCTCAATTCTATTACCTAATCTCAAGATTTAAATTTTTCTCTAACTTGTTGAGCTTGAGAAATGCGGACAGTTCTTCCTTACTTGGTTTCAAGCTTACGAAGAGTTCAAAAAATTCCGTTGGAATTTTAACTGGTTCGATACTATCTTCATCAACCTTGTATTCAACTTTGTCGGGATTGAAGGCTTTCAAGAACTTTTTAAAAGATTTCAAGGCTGGGCAATCGACTCCAAGATCACCCGTTAAAAGTGGGTACTCCCTACAGCTCTTCGGTCTTATATCGTGTATCGTGCACCTGTTATCCTTCAGAAATGGGCAAGGTACTTTGATTGGGTGGGAGAATTCCTTAAATTCATCAAAACCGTCTATATAATCCAATTCGATATCCTCTATGTACACTTTACCCGTTTTCGGATCGTAAACGACTTTACTAAGTCTTCTGCAACACTCTCCGCACATTCTACAAACGAAAGGAATTCTAACCTTAAAACCTCTTACAATGCACTCAGCGTACATCATGCGTAACCTTTTCTAAGCTCTTCTTCAGCGTAGGTCTCCTCTAAAATTTCTCTCTCGAGAGTTTTCACGAGTTCTTCTCTACCATTCTCCTCAAGAATTCTAACGAGCCTTGAGAAGTCCGCAACTATCATCCTTGCCTTTTCGATGTCTTGTAAAGCCAAACTCATACCAGTTATCCTACCTATCATGAGGATAGCGAATAGGAGTTTGTCACCGCTGTATCTACTCTTTAGGAACTCGACTGCCTTTTCGTCGTCGAGCTTACGCCTTATTATCTCAACGACATCTGCTGTTATCTCAGCAGCCTCTCTTGCACTGAGTCCAAACTGTTTGTAGAGTATCATGGTTGTGACAACGTTTCGAAATATTAAGGCTTTTTGAAATTAAACGAAAGCGTGATTTAGCCTCGGTGTAACTCACTACCATGATAAAGATCGTAACCGTTGAGCTTGATACGAACGAAATGGCCGATATAACTGACGAAGTTAGAAAATTCGTTAAAGAGAGCGGAAAGGATGAGGGAGCGGTTTTGGTCTTCTCAAAGGGATCAACTGGTGCAGTAACGACAATCGAATACGAACCGGGCTTAAAGAAGGATTTTCCAAGGGTGATGGAGAAAATAGCCCCCTACAACGACTACTATGAGCATCACAAAACGTGGGGTGATGACAACGGCTCAAGTCACGTGAAATCCGCAATAGTCGGAACGAGCTTGGTCGTTCCCTTTAAGGACGGAGAACTTCTTTTGGGTACTTGGCAACAGATAGTCGTGATAAACTTCGATACAAGAAGGAGAAGAAGGGAAGTCATACTGCAGTTACTTCAGGCTCTTTAGATACTCGAAAAAGCTCTCCAAAGCTTTTCTTCTATGAGAAACTTCATTTTTCTCTTCTCCCATCTCCGCAAAGGTTTTACCGTTGTATTCGAATATAGGATCGAATCCAAAACCCTTGTCTCCCCTCATTTCGGTAGCAATCCTTCCGTCCACTCTTCCCTTAAATGTTAAAACTTTCTCACCATCCCAAAATGCTATAACAGCTAAGAAGTAGGCTCTCCTATCTTCAACACCGTTCATGAGCTTCAGAATTCCCTCATTTCCTATGGTTTTGAAGACGTAGGATGAGTACGGTCCGGGAAATCCCTTCAAAGCCTCGATGAATAGACCGCTGTCCTCCAAAAAGAACGGTTCTCTAATTTCTTCGGCTAAAAGCTGAGCGCTTATCTTGGCAATTTCTTCCAAATCGCTTCCCTGCGGTTCGAGGTATTCTCTCCTTATCCAATCAATTTCGATCCCATACTTCTTTCCTATCTCTTTAACCTCCCTAAACTTCCCTTCGTTTGAGGTTACGAAGTAAACTTTCATAGCGGTAGTTGATCAACGTTTTATAGACCTTTGCAAATTCGTTTCATGCTCGTGCTAATACCTTTCAAACCCGTTAATCCAAAAACGAGGTTGAGTGAGGTTATGAAAAGAGGGGAAAGGGAAAAATTTGCGAGGTGCATGCTCTTAGATGTTTTAAACGCTTTGAGTGGCTTCGATTGTGATGTAAAAATACTGTCAACACATCCCTTTCAAATCGAAGGTTACGAAGTTGTTGTGGACAGTAGAGAGCTTGACGAAGCGGTAAATTCAAGGATCGAAGGGGAGACAGCTGTTATAATGTCAGATATTCCTTTAATAAACCCCGAAACACTCAGAAGGTTTTTCGAAAGCGGGGGAGATGTAGTCATAGCTCCGGGGAGAAAGGGAGGAACGAACATGATACTCATCAGGGATCGGAAATTCAGGGTCAGGTATTACTACTGTAGCTTCTTAAGACATTTGGAAATTGCGGAGAGTTTAGGTCTGAAATGTACAGTTTTTGACTCGTTCTACGCGAGCGTTGATATAGACACCCCCGACGATTTACTCGAACTGATGATACACGGGAAGGGAAAGAAATCTCACGAGTTTCTGCACTCTATAGGTTTCAGGATAAAGTATGAGAGAGAGCCAAAGCTTGTTAGGATCTCGAATACTTCCCCATAATCTCACCATACTGGATCACGTGACTCTCAATAGCCTTCAGAAGCTCATCCTTGCTGTACTCCTTCCAATCCAAAACGGTATCGAGAACGTAAACCTTGAAGTAGTATCTGTGAATGCCGGAAGGTGGACAAGGTCCTCCGTAGCCGTAGTAGCCAAAGTCGTTCTTACCCTGCATAGCTTTGAAAGGTTTTTCGATTAACTTACCCCTTGGAATTCCCTCTGGGATTTCGCTTACGGGAGGAATGTTGTATATTATCCAGTGCGTAAAAGTTCCCATAGGTGCATCGGGGTCTTCAACTATGACGACGATACTCTTGGCTTTTGGATCCAAATTCTTCAAAATCAAAGGCGGGTTTATGTTATCTCCGTCACACGTATACTTTTTTGGAATGAATCCGCCGTTCTCGAAGACCGATTTAACCTCCAATTTTTCAACACCCTTCTGAGCACATCCGAAGATCAGGAAAGCCAAAATTAAAGCTGTAATCCATCTCATCGTAACGTAATTAAACTTGAAAGGTATCAAGCTTTCGATGTTTGTTGAGAGGAAAGTTAAAGACTTCATAAACATCGATCCTCTCCAGACGGGAGGCAAACTTACCGAAGATGCAAGGAGAATGCTTATAGAATGGGGTGATGGATACAGCGTTTGCGATTTCTGTACGGGAGATTTACACGGCATAAAAAATCCTCCGATAGCGGATTTCGTTGAAGATTTGGCTGAATTTCTGGGCTGTGATGTTGTTAGGATCACTCATGGGGCAAGGGAAGGGAAGTTTATGATTATGCACAGCTTGGCAAAGAAGGATGGAATAGTTGTAGTGGACTCAAACGCCCACTACTCAACCTTTGTATCAGCAGAAAGGGCTGGTTTGGACGTTGTTGAGGTTGAGAACAGAGGTTATCCCGAATACACCGTTGTTGAGGAGAAATACGGGGATGCGATTGCTGAAGCCAAGAGGAAAGGGGAGGTTGTTTTGGCTGTTTTGACTTATCCAGACGGGAACTACGGAAATCTGCCAGATGTGAAGGCTGTTGCGGACATATGCCACGATAAAGGAGTCCCTCTACTCTTGAACTGCGCATATTCAATTGGTAGGATGGAGATCAAAGCTGAAAAACTTGGTGTGGACTTCGTCGTTGGAAGCGGACACAAATCGATGGCTTCAGCTGGACCGATTGGTGTTGTCGGGATGTTTGAGGATTACGCCAAGGTAATTCTGAGGAAATCCAAACGTTTCAAGAACAAGGAAGTCGAGCTTTTGGGTTGCAGTGTTAGAGGTGTTCCTCTGATGACACTCATGGCATCTTTCGATCACGTTAAGGAGAGGGTTAAGAGATGGAGCGATGAGGTTGAGAAAGCCAGATGGTTTGTTAGAAAGTTTGAATCTTTGGGATTCGAGCTTTTGGGTGAAAATCCTCACAACCACGACCTACTTCACTTTAAAACGGATAAGCTCTACGAGATTTCAAAGAAGGTCAAGAAGGGGGGTTACTTCCTCTACCACGAGCTTAAGAAGAGGAAGATTCACGGAATAAAGCCGGGTAGAACTAAGAGTATCAAGCTTTCAACTTATCTCGTTCCGAAAGATGACTTAAAAAAGGTTGTTCAGGCTTTCGAGGAGATTTTAGATAAGTACGGCTAACTCCTCTTAACGTCTAAAAGCGTCCCAACTCCCATGAAAACAAACATCGAAGCTAAGAACAGCCAAAACGAGTCAAAATACCACCAGAGAACAAAACCCAAACCCATACCTATTAAAGTAAGCGCCTTCTTGTAGTTGTTCATCCTAAAACCCTCTTCAAGAATCTTAGAACGTCTTCGAACTCATCCTCCTTGTCGAAGTAAAGAGTCTTGACAGCGAAAACCTTAGGTCTTTTCAGCTTCAACTTGATGACCATGTTCTCTCTATCGACTTCGTATCCCTCTACATCTTCAATCTTTGTTTTGAAGGGCTTGTAGACTATTTCGTTGCCTTCGATGAAGTAGTATCTTACCTTTCCGAGCGTTATTATGGTGTAAAGGAAAACCATCAGAGCGAAGATCGTGAAGATTGCCAAAGATGAAACGAGTTTGCCACTGTAGAGAATCCTAAAAATCGTATAAATTAGCCCAACGCCTATCAGGGTAGAACTCAATGCGAGCCACTTTTTCCTTGCTATTCTGTTGTTTACAGCCCTGTAGCTCCAGATCATAACAATCCTAAGCTTTCAAGCTCTTCCGCTATTTTTTCAACAGCCCTTCTTGCATCGTCAGGCGTTTTGCCTCCAGTAACGACCATCTTGCCAGAGCCAAATATTAACACTACAACTCTCGGGTCTCTGAGTCTGTAAACGAGTCCCGGAAACTGTTCAGGCTCGTATTCGACGTTCTCCAAACCTAAACCTATCGCTATTGCATTCAGGTTCAAATCCGTTCCCAAATCTGCAGAAGCTACTATGTTTTGAACCTTCACTTCAGGCTCTTCTATGACTGGTATTCCCAAACTTCCAACGATCTTGACTATCTGCTTTACAGCTCTTCTGGCATCTTCAACACTTTTAGAGCCCGTACATACAACTTTCCCGCTCCTGAAGATTAAAGCTGCAGCTTTAGGCTCCTTAGTTCTTAGAACCAGACCGGGGAATTGTTTTGGCTTGTAATCTGCATCGGGTATCTCCCTCGCAATCTTGTTCAAATCGATGTTTTCACCTATCTGGGTCGATGCTACCACATTTTCGATTTTTATCTTAAAATCTCTCGTCATAATCACACCCTTTTTAAACTGCTTTTAAACCCTATATATACTTTGCTCGCAAAAAGTGTTTATACACCGTAGATGTTCGAATGTCGTGAAATTCGCACATTTAGCAGATGCCCACTTAGGTTACGAACAGTATCACCTACCGTTTAGAGCTGAAGACTTTGCGAAATCGTTTAAATTTGCTGTAGAGAAAGCAATCGAAGAGGATGTTGATTTTGCGATAATATCTGGAGATCTCTTCCACAGAAGCAATCCCAACCCGAAGACGATCAAGCAAGCTATAGACATCCTTTCGATGCTGAAAAGGGAGAACATACCGATCTTTGCAATTGAGGGCAATCACGATAAGACGGTTAAAGACGTATCGATATACGATCTGCTTGAATCTCTCGGCTTGCTTTACAAACTCGGTCTAAGGAGGAAGTTTGTTGAAGGTGAGTTCGTCAGATCAAAACCTTTTGGAGATTACAACTTGGTCTACGGAGTGTTCGAAGATTTCAAGATATTTGGTGATACACATCGCTCCTCTCATCAGTTCAAATCGCTTATGGAGGAAAGGTATATACCGAACTGCGATATTGCAGTTTTGCATCTGTCGGTGAAGGAGGTAGTCGATTTAGACATCAAAGACGATTACGTAACCATCAGCGATCTTCCTAAAGCTAAGTACTACGCCTTGGGTCACGTCCACATTCCGATAAAGAAAAACGTGAACGGCTCTTGGTTTGTCTATCCCGGTTGTCCGGAGAGGAGCGATGCGAGGGAGTATTCCATTAAAATAGACTACTTCGATGATTTGAGTATTTCTGAAGGTTGCAGGAAAGGATTCTTCATAGTTGAAAACTTTAAGCCGAGATTTGTTGAAGTTGGCTGTAGGGATTTAATCTCCGCAAACATCTCAGCTAAAGACCAAAGAGATGCCGTTGAGAAGGTTAAAGAAATTCTGAACTACTTGAATCCGGAATCTATCTTGATACTGAGAATTTTCAGCGGGAGCGTAGTAGATTTGGAGGACTTGGTTAGGATTGTTGAAAGGAGGGTTAGACACGTTAAGGTTAGTCTCGAAAGGATTTCGAAGGAGAGAGAAGTTAGAATAGAAAAGCCAAACGAATTCTTTACGGAATTCGAGCTAAGTCTTCTCGAATTTCTGAAAAGGCCTGACTTCGACAACTTCATTAACACCGTAATAGGTTTGATTGAGAGGGAGTTTAAGTTGAAGGATTTCAAGGTTTTAGATGATTTTGAAGTTAAAAGCGTCGGCGTTGAGAGGGAAGAAAGGAGTAGAAAAGTCAGAAGGACTCTTTTCGATTTCGTGGAGGGGTAAGGATGCTCATAAAGTACGTAGAAATCGAGAACTTCAAGTCGCACAGAAGTTCAAG
>CAYMRE010000003.1:0-22860 GCA_964392755.1 uncultured archaeon | reverse complement strand
GCGTAAAGTTGTACTACGGATTGCCACCGAAGTTGGCATACTTAATTCTAAAGCTGAGAGGTGGGATAGGTGGTAGTAGTGCTAAAGAGACAATCTTACTTTTCACGAAAAACTGGTTCTACAGCATTGAAAAGCTTAAATCGTTAGGATGGAAGCAAGAGGTTAACTTAGAAGAGGGGGTTAAAGAAACCGTAAATTGGCTTAAATCAACCTAAAACCTCAACGATCTTAGCCTTTATGTTACCCTTTCCTCCCGTAGGCTCGGCTAATGTTCTACCACACACCAAACACTTAACAACGGTGGAAGGATGATCGAATATTACCTGAACGTTTTCACAGTCTGGACAGACTACCTTGATGAACTTGCTCTTCTTTATGCCCAAGGCTATCACCCCCTTCACTTCTCGATCAATTCAAACCTCTTAACCCTCCAAGTTGGTCTGCAGTGAGCTTTCTTGCATTCCGTGCACCTGAATCTGATGTTTACCCTCTTCGTCGGCTTATCTCCACCGGGAACCTTACTGAACTTACCCAAGTTACCTACCTTACCCCTCCTTTTCTTCTGCCTGTTGATCCACTTCAGAGCGCTCTGTTTACCCCTACCTACCTTTTCAACCTCATGAATCGTATGCTTTCCGCAGAACGGGCAGAACGTTCTGACCTTCTTCGGATACTTCATGATCGTCACCCTTCAGATTGCCCATGATTGGGGTTAAATACGTTACGCTCCAAAGCCTTTTGAGCCAGCTTTATCGCACACAAATCTCCGCACATCGAACATGCAAACTTCGACTTCCTTCTCTCCCAAATCTTCTTGGCTCTTTCAGAATTTATCGCTAACTTAAACTGCTTTTCCCAATCAAAATTCTTTCTTGCCAACGACATTTCGTAATCTATCTTCATTGCTCTCTCTTTAACGCCTTCCTTCACCAAATCGATTGCATGTGCGGCGATCTTCGTAACTATAACTCCTTCTTTTACATCTTCAACCGTTGGCAACGCCAAATGCTCGGCTGGAGTTAGGTAGCAGATGAAATCCGCACCAGCCAATCCCGCAATCAAAGCACCCATAGCCCCAGCTATGTGATCGTAACCCAGAGCTATGTCCGTAACGAGAGGACCCAATAGGTACAGCGGGGCGTTTTTGGTTACGACCTTCATAGCCCTTACAGCGGGCATTATCTGATCTGCAGGCATATGCCCCGGACCTTCGACCATGCACTGGACTCCTTTTTCCCTACATCTCTCGACAAGCTCACCCAAAACTATCCACTCAGCGTACTTCACTCTATCTGAATCGTGAAGACAACCCGGTCTGAAAGCGTCTCCCAAACTTATCGTGACATCGTATTCCTTCAAGATTTCAAGTAAATAGTCGAAGTCCTTGTAATACGGGTTCTCCTTACCGTTGTGGACCATCCAGCCTACTATTATCGCTCCTCCTCTACTGACAACGCCCAAAAGCCTTCCGCTCTTTTTCAAAATTTCGAGTGTGAATCTGTTAACTCCCGCATGTATCGTCATGAAGTCTACTCCATCCTTAGCCTGCCTTTCAACGGATTTGAAGAAATCGTCTTCATCCATATCGACAACAACCTTCTTCATCCTTGCGGATTGGTAAATTGGAACGGTTCCGAAAGGAACTTCCGTAACTTCCATTATCCTTCTCCTGATGTAGTCCAAATCTCCCGCGGTGGATAGATCCATTATGGCATCCGCTCCGTACTTCTGGGCAACTATCGCCTTCTCAACCTCCTCCTCAACGTTGACGTAGTCTATTGACGTTCCGACGTTCGCATTTATCTTCGTGCTTACAAACCTGCCTATTGCTTTGGGCTTTCTCAACTCCCTGTTGACGTTCTTGGGAACGACTACTTCACCCTTAGCGATGAGCCTGAGGAGTTTATCAACTTCGATTCCCTCCGATTTTGCAACGTCTTTCAACCACTCTGGATAATCACCCTTTTTTGCCATCTCCATGAGCGTTTCCATTGAAACAAGGATTTCAGGACACATTAAATAAATTTGCAAAAAATTTCGGTTTATCTGTAAATGGTCAGAAACAAAAGAGTCTTATACAACAATTGCAAAGCTTAAAGCGAGCGGGGGTTGCCGAGTCAGGAAAAGGCGCCGGCTTGAGGGGCCGGTCCCGTAGGGGTTCGAGGGTTCAAATCCCTCCCCCCGCACTGTAAAAGTCTAAAACTCTTCTCGCACAAAAATCCCTATGCCAACACTTCAGGTCGCTCTCGATTTGGTCGAGCTTAAGAGGGCTGTTGAGATAGCTAAAGAGGTTGCGGAATACGTCGATTGGATTGAGGTGGGAACGCCGTTGATCAAAAGCGAGGGGATGAATGCGGTTAGGGTGATGAAGAAAACTTTCGGAAATCACGGGATCGTTGCTGACATGAAAACTATCGACACTGGAGCTTTGGAGGTTGAGATGTGTGCCAAGAGCGGTGCAGATGTTGTAATAATCTTAGCCTTAAGCAACGACTCGACGATTGAAGAAGCTATCAGATCGGCGAGAAAATACGGCTGTAAAGTTATGGCTGACTTGATAAACCATCCGAATCCAGTTGATCGTGCTAAAGAGCTTGAGGAATTGGGTGTTGACTACGTAAACGTTCACGTCGGTATTGATGTTCAGATGCTCGGTTACGATCCCATCGAAGTTCTGAAGGAAGTCGTTAAGGAGGTAAGTATCCCAGTGGCGGTTGCTGGAGGTTTAGATGTGGATAGAGCTAGTCTGTGCGTCTCTTTAGGAGCGGAGATCGTTATTGTAGGTAGCAATATCGTGAAGACGAGGAATCCGAAGGAATCTGCGATGAAGTTCAGGAAAGCGATTGACTCCGCAAAACCGGTTGAAATCGTAAAGAAATCGCTTGACGAGGAAATTAGAGAGTTATTAATGCAGGTAACGACTCCAAACGTCAGTGATGCGATGCATCGTGCTAAGGCTATGGAGGGGATTTATCCGATTGTGAAGGGGAAGAAGGTCGTCGGTAAAGCTGTTACGGTTCACACGCTCGATGGTGACTGGGCTAAGCCCGTTGAAGCGATAGATGTAGCTGAGGAGGGTGACGTCATCGTGATAAAGTGTTCGGGTGATAGCAGTGCAGTCTGGGGTGAACTTGCAACGAGGAGTTGTATGAACAAAGGGATAGCTGGTGTGATCATAGATGGTGCTGTCAGAGATGTTGATGACATAGTTAGGCTCGATTTTCCAGTGTTTGCAAAGAAGGTCGTTCCGAATGCAGGTGAGCCGAAGGGATTCGGAGAGATCAACGTCAAAATCGTGTGTGGTGGTGTTGAGGTAAATCCGGGAGACTGGATAATTGCGGATGATAACGGTGTGATGGTTCTGCCGAAGAGGAGGGCTTACGAAATAGCCAGGAGAGCTTTGGAGGTTAAGAAGCATGAGGATAGGATCAGGGCTGAAATAGAGAGTGGCAAAACTTTAGCTGAAATAGTCGAGCTTTACAAGTGGGAGAAGGTGAAATAGTGCTATTGTAAGCAAAAATAGTGTGAAAAAATTACTTCTTGCTCAGGAAGTCTGAAACGTGCTCAGCTTGGCTTTTTTCTCTTGCAACCTTTATGAAAAGCTTTTCGTGCAACTCTGCAACATCCTTTGGAGGTTTTGTTACCAAGCTGACTACGACTATGACAAGCGTTGTTATGAAGAAGTTCACGAAGAACACTGGAACTCCGTTCAAAACTGCTCCAATCGCTCCAAACACTCCCGGTGCTTTTGGATTGAACTCCCAACCGTAGATTACAGCTTCAAGTATGACCTCCGAAATCAATCCGTAAGCCATGCCAACTATTCCACCCCACTTTGTAACCCTCTTCCACCATAAGCTTAAAGTCACTATTGGACCGAATCCAACTGCCAATCCTCCCCATGCGGTTGCAACCATCGCGTAGACGAGCTTGTTACCACTTAAAGCGTAGTAGCAGGCGATTAAAGAGAGTATTATGACGAATATCCTCCCTATGTTTACCATCCACTTCTGACTTAACTCTACTCCGCCAACCTTGTGTATCAAATCTCTAGATATTGCTGAAGAAGCCACTAAAAGCTGTGAATCCGCTGTAGACATTATAGCTGCAAGTATTCCAGCTATTATGAATCCCGCAAGCCAAGAGGGCATGAAAGCGACGGCTATAGCAGGTATTATCTTTTCTGGATCATCAACGCTGATCAATCCCTTTTGAGCAAGAGCAAATCCTACGAATCCAGCCAAGAAAGCGCAGATTAATACAATAGCTGTCCAGATACCGCTTATGAATATACCCGGTCTCCTGAGTTTTCTTGGATCGTCAACGCTCATGTATCTCGTTATTATGTGCGGTTGTCCGAGGTAACCGACGATCCAAGATGCGTAACCTATTGCGAAGATTACTGCAGACAAACCGATCGCTCCTCCGAAGGGATGAACTTTGCTTGGATCGACACTCTCGATTATGCTAACAGCATTTTCGAGGTTACCCAAAGCTGTGATCGCAATCACTGCAGACAATATAAGTGCCGAGATCATGAAAAGGGCTTGTACAACGTCAGTCCAAACGACAGCAAAGAATCCACCTACTAGGACGTATACCAAAACTACAACCATCGTTATCAGAATGCCTGTCGATACGTCGATTTTGAAAACTTCTGATAGAGCTTTTCCTCCAGCTGTGAACTGTGCGGAAACGTAAGCTGTCATGAAAACCAAGATTATTATCGCCCCTAAGATTCTTATCAGCTTGGTGTTGTCCCTGAGTCTTGCCTCTAAGTAGTCTGGGACTGTTATAGCTCTAAACTTTCCAGCGTAGATTCTCAGTCTTGGACCGATGAATATGTAGTCCGCTAAGGTTCCGAAGAAGCAACCTATGCCCGCCCAAAAGGCTCCAAGCCCCGCCTTGAAAGCCTGTCCTGGATAACCCAACATCAACCAACCGCTGAAGTCACTTGCTTTGTCACTCAGGGCAGCTGCTAATATGTGAACTTTCCTACCTCCTATGAAGTACTCCGCTTCAGTCCTCGTGTATTTCTTAGCCCAAGCGCCTATCGCCATCAGTATGATCAAATAAGCAACGATGCCAGCTAAAACGCCGTTCATTACTCAACCACCTCGTGTCCGAGTATATCCTCATCTACGTAGTATTCCTTCCCAGTTATGACGTCCCAGAAGCCGTAGATGACCATTACTATTAGACCCACTATCGTCGGGACTGTAAGCAACAGAACGACATCGCTGTAGGACATATCCTCAGAACGGACAGATTTAATTATAAATTTTTACATTTTTTGATCATGAAAGTGTGCGTGATAAAACCTAACCTGATGTTGAATACGGATTACGTTCTATATCCCTACCGGGTGTATCATATTAGGTTGAGGTATAGGAGGTTATTGGGAAACGACAGGATTTTGGACTACTTCGCTTATGTGGATTGCATAAGGTTGGGTGTTGAGAGGGGAGATGGTATAGTGGTTGAGGAGTGGGATGTTGATAATAGCAAGGTTATGAAAGATTTGGTCGATGAAGAGATTGCAAGAAGAGAGGCTGTAAAATCTGCGGTGATGTGGGGTAACCTTAGAGTTTTATCGTGGTGGTATCCGAAAGTAGAGATTTTGAAGGGTTTGAAGGCTTATAAGATTTTCTGGATAAAGGATAATTTTATATTCGACAGTTTGAGCGGTGAGAAGTTTGAGTTAAAGTCTTAAAGCTGTGTGTGAATGCAATCTGTGGAACTTACAAAGCTCTATCTTACGAAGAAATTTGAAGAATACTATTTGAAAACGGAGTTGTACACGCCCAAGAATTTTGAGATGAGGGAGTGGGCTTTCGTTCCTTTAAAAAACTTTCCAGACTTTGTAATGGTCAGACACGTATCTTTCTCAAATTCCGAGGAGTTGAGGGATTTCATCCTTTCAAACATTCCGGCTCACGTCTACTTCTCTTCGGCATACTATCTCAAACCTTCAGCCGATATGGATGAAAAGGAGTGGAGAGGAGCGGATCTAATTTTCGACATAGACTACGATCATTTACCGACGAAATCCTTGAATTCGGCAAAGAGGGAGGTCTTTAAACTTGTAAAGATTTTGGAGAACGACTTCGGTGTTAATAGTAGGGATATAGAGATCTGTTTCTCTGGAAATCGAGGTTATCACGTGCACGTTTACGATGAGAGGTTTAAAAATCTGGGAACTATGGAGAGGAGAGAGATTGTAGACTACTTCACTCTGAGAGGTTTCAAGCTAAGAGGAACGCAGTTTGAAAGGGTCTGTAAGTTGATCTACCGCTATCTTTTGAACGCTTTTAAGGACGGTAGGATAGAAAAGATGGTAGATGAGAGAACTGGAGAGATTCTGAGAACAAATCTTAAGGAAATAAAAAATGGAAATATCGATATCATACCCCAACCCTTGAGGGATGATCTGCTGGATAGATGCCTCAAGCGTTTAGCGGTTTATATCGATCCTCCCGTAACATCCGATGTGAAGAGGTTGATAAGGTTACCCAATTCCCTTCACGGAAAAACTGGTTTGAGAGTTGTTCTGATAGATTTAGATGAATTGGAAAGTTTTGATCCCAAAGTGGATGCTTTAGCTTTCGGTGATGATGGTGTAAAGGTTAGGGTTTTGAGAAAGGTGAGGGTTGAGTTGGGGGGTGAAAGGTATATACTTAGTAGGGGTAAACACATCCTACCAGAATACGTCGCAATATTCCTGATGTGCAGAGGTGTCGCACTGTATGGACATTGACGAAATCATTGCGGTGTGGGAGAGCTGTAGAAATGGGGAGTTTAAAAGACTTCCCGAGGACTTCTACGAAACTATTCAGACTATGATTGATGAGAGAGAAAAGAAGAAAGCTTATGCCGATGACGATGAGTACTATAGGCTTGAGGACGAGATAAGAACACTTAAAAGGATTAGGAAGGATGTTTTTGAAGCGAGGGTAAATAGAATATTGAGGATGGCGTGGATGAGTATGTGCGGTTGTAAGGTGGATGAGGATAGCATGATAGAGGCTGAAAAGGATCTTTACAGGAGGATTGTGGAGCTACTTGAGAAGTTCAAATCCAGAATATTTGGTAGGAAGAGAGAAGAGAAGGTGTTGGTCAGAATTAAAAAAGACATCCCCGAGTTTGAGGGTGTTGACGGTAGAGTTTATAGATTGAGGAGAGAAGACGTCGTTCTTTTGCCTAAGTTAAACGCTAAAGCTCTCGTAGAGGGAGGAATAGCTGAGGAGGTAGAGTATAAAAGGTAATGGACTCGCCGGGATTTGAACCCGGGGCCTCCGCCTTGCGAAGGCGGCGCTCTGCCAGGCTGAGCTACGAGCCCTCATTGGTGGTGTGTCATAATGAAATAAATACTTAACTAATCGCAATATTTATAAACTCGATAGATTATGGTTGTCAATGACGGTGTCAATGAAATATCCGAATGTGCTGGTAGCGGTCGATGATAAGAACAGCGAGTCGATAGAAATGTGTTTGAAAGGTGGCTATGCAACAGTGCTTAGGCACTTAAATCGTATACAACGAGACCCCACCACCCTTTCCAACACTACGGTACCCAGTAAAAAGCTCGAAAACCTAATAGAAAGGTTTATTTATTACCCTCTTTTGCGAGTGATATGCTTCCAATGGAGGTGATGTGATGGACTGGTTGTTCTGGCCGCTGTTCATGTTTGTCTTTACACTGTTAATAGGGATAATCTCTCCCGTTTCGGGAGTTGGGGGAGGAGTGCTGTATGTACCACTGGCAACAGTGATAACACCGTTCAGCGTTGACTTCATCAGAGGAGCAGGGCTTGTGATGGCAGTAACTTCAGCCCTCTCATCCGTGCCGTATCTGATAAGAAAGGGACTTGCGAACATCAGAATCTTTGCAATCATAGCACCCGTGATGGTCGTGACATCCGTCGTCGGTGGATGGGTAGGACTCTGGGTAACGAACGCGTATCCTAGTGGTAAGTACGTCATAAAGGTTCTGCTCGGAGCGATAATACTGCTTGTGTTCTTCATAATGATACTCTCGAAAAGGGTGGAATTTCCAGAGGTCAGGGAGGAGGAAAGGGACAGCATATCGAAAAAACTGAACATCTGGGGAGAGTATTACGAGCCAGGTCTTGATAAGATAGTTGAGTACACAACCAAAAACACACCCATCGCAATCGTTACCTTTGCGGTAATAGGATTTGTAGCAGGAATGTTCGGACTTGGTGCTGGTTGGGCAAACGTTCCTGTGCTGAATCTGCTCATGGGAGTGCCAATAAAGGTTGCAACTGCCACGAGCATGCTCATAATAACTGCTAACGCTCCGGCAATCGGCATATACATGACTAAGGGAGCAATACTTCCGCTGATAGTCGTTCCGTCGATACTCGGAATAACTATTGGAGCTAGGATAGGGGCTAAGGTGGCGGAGATAATAAAGCCAAAGTTTGTCAGATGGCTCGTCTTGGCAATTCTGTTCATAGCGGGAGTTCTGAACATAATAAAGGGTTTGCAGGGTATGCAGGTAATACCCCCCATCTTGCCGGGAGTTAGCTGATCTGATTAAATCGGGAGGTGTATCCCATGAGTAGGGATAGGGAAATAGTCGTTGATGATATGGGACTCGCATTTGCAAAGACAATGACAATCTTCACAATCGTTGGAGTAGTCCTGATGGTGATTCCAGCGATAGCGTACTTTATGGGAATAAACCAGTATGTTTCCCTTACTGAAGCTCACAAGTACTGGAACATGAGTGCAAGCGAGTTCTGGATGCACGTTACGGGCAAGAAGATAACAGGCTACGCATGGATATTCAACAATCTCGACAAGACGGACTGCTTAAGCATGATAGGTGTTCTGATACTCATGATAACACCACTCCTCTCAATGCTTGCAGGTGCAGTAAAAGCAAAAGGGACATACAGAATACTGTTGCTTGTTGCATCTCTTGTGTTCATAGCCTCAATACTTGCTAAGTCAGCGGTAGTAGCAGGAGCCAAAGCGGGAGCTAAAGCAGTTAAGGCAAAAGTCGGGAAGTAAATTTAAGTAATTTTTTGACTAATTTTCTGATTTTTTATTTTTAGCAGTGTTTAACGTTTTCACATCCGTAAGTTGACACACAATTTTCGGTTCGATTGTAAAATACATTATTCCTATACTCACATAAAGCTTAAATACGAGCCGTTGCATAGTCTACCGTAGCGATGTTCATACACGTGACCGGTCGTTGAGGTGGTTGAAATGTTTAGGAAGATTTTGTTCCCTACAGACTTTTCGGAAGTATCTCTCCACGTTTTAGAGAACTGCATTCCAAAAATCGGGGCTGAGGAAGTAATAGTTGTTCACGTGATAGAGTACGTAGGGGACTTAAATGCCCTCGAAACTCTTCAGATGGAGGCTAAGAGGAAAATGGACGAAGTTGTTGGCAAACTTAAAGATATGGGTGTGAACGCCAAGGGTTTCGTAACGATAGGTTCCGTTGTGCCGGCTATATCGAGGGAGGCAAGATGTCCATCAATTGAAATCCTCGACAAGGCTTACTGCGAGATGGTTGATGCAATAGTCATTCCGTCAAAGGGTAAGTATGCAAAGATAGTTACAATTGGTAGCACCGCTCTAAACGTCGTTAGAAGGTCGAATGTTCCAGTTTTGGTAATAAGGTGTGACTACATTGAAGGAAAGCCGGTTGTTGCAGACTGCGAAGGAATCTTTAAGAAGCCTCTGGTAGCTCTCGATCTTTCACCGTGCTCGGACATCGTAGTTTCAACGCTCAGAATTTTCGAGGATGAAGTTGAAAAATGCACGTTTCTACACGTAATAGACTACGGTGCTGTTGAGGAACTTGAAGAAAACATCGCAAAAGCCAGAAAAGCTCTTGAGATTTATGCAGATAAGTTTAAATTTGAATCCGAAATTCTTGTCGAAACGGGAGATCCCGCAAAGGAGATAATCTCAAAGGCTGTCGAGAGAAAATCTACCCTAATTGTACTCGGTAAAACTGGAAGGAGTTTAATTAAGGAGCTACTTTTAGGTAGCGTTGCTACTGCAGTCGTAAAAGAGTCGAAGACCCCCGCGTTGATCGTTCCTTGCAAATAATTTTATTTTTTATAAAATTTTACTGCTGTTGGTAATACCGTTGGCAATTCTCGTAAAACTAAAATACCGCTCTTATCGCCAAATAAAAGTAGGATTATCGAAACCAGTATTGGCTGATGTAACAAATAAATTTTGAGCGAGTTCCTACCCAAGAGACATACGAACTTGACTTTTTTAACGTTGTTATGCCTTGATCTCATTACAGCCTCTCCAAACTTAAATCCCAATAAGAATACACCGAACCAGGGGAAGATGGGAAAGTAATCGAACGTATAAAAACTTGGAGGTGTAATTCCCAAAGGTAGAAATACGAGAGTTTGAGCGTGAACGGAATCCACAAAGGGGTACAGTACTATGAACAACACTGCAAACACTACACTCAAGGACATCAAACGGTGGAAAGGAATCGCCAAAATCCAAGCTAAAGCCAAGAAGTGTAGGATTCCGAAGTATATAGTTCCTTCTTTAAACAAAAGCATCGTAACTACGGTGATCAGCATTCCCAAGCTTGTAAGCTTTACAAATCTCTTCAAAATCCTCTTTAAGCTTCTTTTTTGTGTATAACTAACGTAAAAGCTCGCTCCGGATGTAAATACGAATATCGACGCTGTAAACATTGCAAAAACATGCCAAAAATATGAGTAGGGGTAGTTCAAAAAGATTTGGAGATCGGTAATGAAATTTGAAACTACCATTAAAATTATGCCTATGCCCCTCAAAAAATCGATTTCCCAATACCTCATCTAACGAAGTCTATTCCGAACTTCTTTGTAAAGTGCGGGGCTTTCCTTCCGTATATTTGCGGTGATTTCACACCCGTTATTATGACCAAAGTTCTCATCTTGTTTTCCAAATCTGGATCGATCATCGCACCCCAGATTATCCTGGCTTCAGGATCGACCTTATTGTATATCTCCTCAACGACGAGCTCAGCCTCCTCAACGGTCATGTCTGGACCACCTGTAACGTTCACCAAAGCGGATTTTGCTCCGGTTATGTCTACATCCAAGAGTGGCGACTTCAGAGCTTTCCTAACCGACTCCTGCGCCTTGTCCTCTCCTTCCGCTTCTCCCAACCCTATCATTGCTACTCCACCCTTCTCCATAACGGTCTTAACATCTGCGAAATCGAGGTTGACCAGAGCTGGTTTGGTTATCAGCTCGGTAATACCCTTAACCGCTCTTAAAAGAACCTCATCTGCCACTCTGAAAGCCATGTGGAGTGGATAATTTGGTACTACCTCGAGCAGTTTGTCATTGGGCACTACTATAACCGTATCGGCTACCTCTCTCAACCTCTCCAATCCGGCTTCAGCATTTGCCCTTCTGATAGCTCCCTCTGCTGAAAACGGGAACGTTACGACAGCAATCGTTAAGGCTCCGGAATCTCTCGCAATCTCCGCTATTACGGGTGCTGCACCTGTTCCAGTTCCTCCTCCCAGTCCGCACGTTATGAAGACCATGTCCGCACCTTCAACCAACCTCTTTATGTCCTCCTCGTTCTCCCTTGCAGCCTCCTCTCCTACTTGTGGTAAACTTCCAGCACCCAAACCTCTCGTCCTCTTCTTACCAATTAGCAACCTTCTGTGAGCCTTAGTGTAGCAAAGATGTTGAGCGTCGGTGTTTATAGCTATAAGCTCAGCCCCCTCTATTCCCTCTTCATACATTCTCGTGATAGTGTTACATCCGCTTCCACCGACTCCTATCACCTTGATAACGGTTTTAAGCTCTTCTAAGGCTTGTAAAATCTCCTCTTCTAACCCTTCTACGGGTCTTCTCTCCATCTCCGCCCTCTTCAAAGCCTCTCTAACCAAAGAGTCCATGGCAATCCCCCTACAGCCTTATAAACATCCTGAAGATTTGATAGTATATAAGTTCTTTCATACCATCAAACGTAGATTCCTGATAGAAACGTTAACTTTTGATCCGACCCCGATGCCTTTCCTCAGAACTTCCTCAGCTGTCGTCTGAGCTTTAATCTTCAATCCGTTGACGTTCAGGGTTACGACTGCTAAAAACTTCAAGAATTCTACACCTTCAACTACAGCCTTGAATCCACCATCTTTTGAAAGTAATACATCTTCAGGCTTTATTACAACGGTAACGTCTCCCTCAAACTTCGAATCAGCCTTTAGCTTTAATCCGTTTAGATGCAATGTACCATCTTTTATAGAGCCTCTCAGGACGTTGTAACCCAAAAATTCAGCAATCTCAACGCTTTTAGGTTCTGAAAACACCTCTTCGCACTTTCCAACCTGTTCAACTTTTCCATTAACCATTACACCTATCCTATCTCCTAAAGCCATAGCCTCATCGAAGCTGTGTGTTAC
Organism: uncultured archaeon; assembly: GCA_964392755.1. Lineage (GTDB taxonomy): Archaea > Halobacteriota > Archaeoglobi > Archaeoglobales > Archaeoglobaceae > Archaeoglobus_B. The sequence goes on along the minus strand of CAYMRE010000003.1, from coordinate 10,436 downwards.
ATGGATGGCTGTGAAACCCAATTCTTTATGCCACTTCTTCATCTCTTCGATGAGTCTGAACCTTGTAGCCATATCCAAGTTTGAGAAAGGCTCATCTAAAAGTAAGAGCTTGGGTTTAATTGCTAAAGCCCTGGCTAAAGCTACCCTCTGTTGTTCTCCCCCACTCAAAGTTTTGGGATTTCTGTGTAGCAGATGAGATATTCCTAAAACTTCCGAAAGCTCATTCACTATTTCTCTTATTTCATCCCTCTTAAATTTCCTGAGCTTTAAACCGTAGGCTATGTTATCGTAAACGCTTAGATGGGGGAAGAGGGCGTAGTTTTGGGGCATGTATGCTATACTTCTCTTCTCGGGTGGTCTCTCAGTTATGTCCTCTCCTTCCAAGTATATTTTACCGCTGTCCGGTCTGTGTATTCCCGCTATGAGTTCGAGCAAAAGTGTTTTACCTGCACCGCTGTGACCCAAGAGAATGAAGTATTCCCCTCTTTTAACTTCGAAGCTGATATTTCTGAGTTTAAACTCCCTCCAGTCTTTTGAGACGTTTTCAAGTCTCAGCATACCTATCACTCCTTTTGAGCAACCATCTCAGAATGGCAAAGGTTGTCAGACTTAGGACTATCAAAATTACAGATATGGGTTTCGAGTATCTCAATCCGAAGTTTTCGAAGTACTCAAGAACCAATATTTGAGCAGTCTTGGGGTAGTAGGCAACGATGAGTATCGCACCCACCTCGCTCACAGCTCTCGCGAAGGTCATAATAGCTCCGCTCAGTATTGAAGGTAACGCTAAAGGTAAGCTGACGGTTAAAAAAGCTTTGAACTTTCCCGCTCCAAGTGTCCTTGCAACTTCTTCAAGTTTCTTATCAACAGCCAAGAAACCGTCTCTCGCCGAGTTAATGGTAAAGGATGCGGATACAAAGAGCATTGCCATTACTATTCCTAAATAGCTGTCGAGTATTGCGTTTGAGAATGTTGTAAGTAACATTATACCCACAACGGAGTGGGGGATCACTATTGGAACATCGACTATTCCTTGAATCAAACTCTTGTACCTAAACTCCCTTCTTGCCAGTACGTATCCAAGCGGAACACCCAATGCGAGAGCTATTAAAGTTGTAATTCCGGCTGTCAAGAACGTATTTCTCAGAGCGTTGAGCACTACTTCATCCTTTAAAGTTGCAATCAAGGTTTCGAGATCGAAGCACTGCCTTACAAGGAGGGTGAGTATGGGCAGGACTATGTAAAGCAGAAGAAACGAGCCAAAAATTATGAAGAATATATCGACGTAGTCCCTTCTTCTCATGTCAACACAACGAACTCCTTGATTGACTCGGGAACGTTTCCAAATCCCAACGGCTTCTCCAAGAACTCTTGATGATTCTTTGCGAATATCTCCCTACCCTTATCGCTCAACAGAAAGGCGAGATACTCCTCTGCAATTTCCCTATTTTCAGCGTTTTTGGGTATTGTCACTCCGTACACAATCGGCTTAGCCTTTATCTCCTTCTGAACAAGTTTACCATTCTCCATCTTCCAAACGGTAATCGAAACTTGAGCGTACCAATCTTTCAGCGACGGATTCTTTAGGTTAATCTCATCTGGAAATTCTACGAACCTTAGATTGTGCTGAAGTGCAACGCTCTTGTATTCGAAGGCGTAATCTATGCTTCCACTCTCGAGCAGAGCTATCAGATCTACGCTCTTGTCCCTTATCACAACCTTTCCATCGGTCGTAATGTCCTTGGGTGAGAGTACCTTGGTTCCGTTTGCCCTTATATTCGTGTGCTTTTCGATCAGATCGCTGAATATAGGTTTGTGATAGTAAAGGTCAGCTAACTTCATAGCCATCACACTTCTGTAACCGCAAGGATCGATGTTCGGATTCGAAAATCCGAATGTTACTCCCTCCCTCCCGAGTATTTCGTACCAGTTACTACTATTTATCTCATCCGCATACTTGCTCTTATCGGTGTAACAGAGCACGAGTTCGTTTCTCGCAAAAGCTACGTAGAAATCCGCATACTTCGGATACATGAAGGTCGGTAGAAGTGTGTAGTCCGCAACGGCAACGATATCCGCCTTTTTACCCAAATCCGTAACCTTTCTAACCGCCATTACACTTCCACTCGCTTCAGTCTTTATCTCGACTTCATACCCTTTGGTTTTCATGTACTTCTTAAATTCCTCATTCAATTCCTGCAACGGAATCGTGAGTGATCCCGCATGAAAGATCGTCAGAGTTGCCTTTTTCAGCTGTGGTGTTGTTTCTGCGGGTGTTATTGACTGCTTTACGGGCTGTTGACATCCACACATCAACAGTGCAAGAACTACCAAAACGGGGATTGCCCTCTTCATAATATCACCGTTATGCACAATAATAAACAACGAATTTAAATCTTTCGAAATCAAGCTTAATAACTTGCATGAGAATCGATGCTATGGAAATAGGATTGAGGTTCTGGATAGAGTTTGAAGGTAAGCCTGTGATGGGTCGAGGGGGTTACGATATTCTCAAGAGTATCGAAAAGCTTCAATCAATCTCAAAAGCTTCGAGAGCTTTGGGTATGTCCTACAGGTTTATGTGGGATTACATAAAGAGAATGGAGGCTATTCTTGGAGAGAAGGTAGTTGAGAGTGAAAGGGGTGGCATTGAAGGAGGAAGAACAGTTTTAACCCCTTTAGGAAGGAAGTTGATAGACATTTACGAGAACTTTGAAAACACCTTGAAATCCGCTCTTAATGGTGCTAAAGGTGTTGTAGAGGATGTTAGAGAAAACAGGGTTGTTGTAACTCTCGATGACAACGAGTTCAACGTTGGGGATGTTGTTGTAATATTCAAAAACGGTAAAATTCCCAAGGTGAATGTGAAGTGATGAAGGTTTCGGTTGTGATTGAAAGGTTTGAGGAACTTAAAAAAATTCTGAGGAACTGGGCGATCGTTAGAGAGAACGTGGTGGAAATAATAGATCCTCCCTTCACCATCACTATTTCGAAACTTGAGAGGTCTATAACGTTCAAATTCGATGGTAGGGATGTGGCAATCTTAACCGATGATGATTGTACTGTAGAGAGTGGTTTCGAGGGGGTTGTTGAGGAATGGCTTACCGCCCTTACGTCGTTGGGGTTCAAGAGGTATCTGTTGAAGTCGTAGAGAGGTTAAAGGAAGGAGCATCTGGAGAAACCTTAGCCGAACTCTTGGGAGTTAGCAGAACCGCCGTCTGGAAGTTCATAAGGAAGTTGGAGAACTTGGGTTACGTAATAGAAAGGAAGAAGGGAACGGGATACAGGATTGTAAGAACTCCAGACTTGTCTCCCTATGAGATTGCTACGATATGTAGAGATTTAAGACTGATCGACGAAATTTACTACTACACGGTTGTTGACTCTACCAATCGTAGGGCTAAGGAGGTTGCAAAGCCGAAAACACTCTTCATAGCTGAGAGACAAACAGATGGACGGGGAAGGTACGGAAGGCGTTGGATGAGCGAAGCTGGAGGGTTATACTTCTCAATCGCTTTACCTCCCCAACTACCCGTAGAGGAAATTCCAAAGCTAACGCTAACTACGGGAGTTGCAGTTGCAAAAGCTTTGAAAGCTATGTTGAAGTGGCCAAACGACGTTCTTTACAACGGTAGAAAGCTGTGCGGAATTCTGTGCGAACTCTTTGGGGAGATCGAGGAACCCATGGTAGTGGTGGGTATAGGAATAAACGTGAACAACCCAACACCGTCAAACGGTGTATCTTTGAAGGATATACACGGTCGGGAATTCAACCGTTTGGAAGTTTTGAGGGATGTTTTGGTGAGCTTCGAGCGACACTACTTCAGGTTGCTGAATGGTGAGTGGGAAGATATTAGAGAGGAGTGGAAGTGTTTGAGTGAAACGCTCGGTAGAAATGTTGTAGTTAGGACTGCAAGGGGAAATTACGAGGGGAAAGCTTTGGATTTGGATGGAGACGGTGGTCTCATTTTAGATACGGGTGGAAAAATTGTTAAAATTTTTTCCGGCGACTGTTTTTACGCTTGAGGGATGTATCCTTCCTTTATCATCAGTTCCGCATTGAGAATGCTTGCACCTGCAGCTCCTCTAACGGTGTTGTGTCCCAAAACGAGATACCTAACTTCCCCCTCCCCAACTTTCTTTAACCTTCCAACGACCACACTCATACCGTTGCCAGTATCTCTATCAAGACGTGGCTGTGGTCTGTCCACTTCATTCCTAACGACTATCACCTTCTCTGGAGATGTTGGAAGATCCAAGGGCTTTAACGATTCAAATGCGTTTATCACATCATCTAAGCTTACGTTACCTTCAAATCTCGCCCAAACCGCTTCAAGATGCCCGTCTATAACTGGAACCCTATGGCACGATGCCGAAATCTCCAAGCTCGCCGGTTTAACTTTACCCCCTTCAAGCTTTCCGAGAATCTTTAAAGGCTCGCTCTCAACCTTTTCCTCCTCCCCCTTTATGAAAGGAATGACGTTGTCAACTATTGCCAACGACGGCACTCCCGGGTAGCCAGCACCGCTCAAAGCCTGCATAGTTGCAACTCTTACAGATTTCAAACCCAAATCCATCAACGGCTTGAGCGTTATCGTTAGCATTATGGTCGTGCAGTTTGGATTGGTGACTATGAATCCGTCCCACCCTCTATTTCTCTTCTGCACATCTATCAACTGAAGGTGATCCGGATTGACTTCGGGTATTACGAGGGGAACGTCCTCCTCCATTCTATAGGCTGAGGCGTTGCTCGCAACAACGAAACCCTCCTTTGCAAACTTAGGCTCTACCTCTCTTGCAACATCCGAAGGCAAGGCGGAGAAAACTATATCCGCATCGCAATACTTCGGATCCATGGGGGACATCTCAATATCCCTCACCTCCTTCGGAACATCGCTCGAAACTATCCAATCGACCTCCTCACCATACATCTTTCCAACTCTCCTTTCCGAAGCCATTAATGTTGTTATCTTAAACCAAGGATGTCCAGCCAAAAGCTGAATAAACTTCTGTCCCACCATTCCTGTCGCACCTAAGATACCAACTTTGTACTTCATGGTGGAAGGTAGTCGGAGAGTTTATATTTTTAATCATCAAAATTTGTGCATGCTTGAAATAGTTCTCTGGATTGCGGTCCTTTACATTATCTCACTCCTCTCATTACCGTTGGCAGACAAAATGGGATTGAGAGGTTTGTCCAAAGTCTTAGGTCTGATTTTCTTAACTTACATAGTCTGGTTGATCTCGTTCGTAGTAGATTTTAGGTCTGCAACGATCTACGGTTTCATGATAGCGGTTACGATGGGGTCTTTACTCTGGTTGTACGATGCAAACAGGTTATCTTCGAATTTTAGGAGTTTGATGGTGGATTTCCTCAAGTTTGAAGCAGTCTTTATAGTTTTCTTCTTCATCTATCTTCTCTACGAGATGTTCAATCCCTACGTTGTAGGTGCTGAGAAGATGACCGACATGGCAATTTTGACAGCTATAACGAAGAGTAACAGCTTACCTCCTTACGATCCATTCCTTGCTGGTTACAGACTTAACTTCTACTACTACATGGGTTACGTGAGCTATGCAATTCTGACAATCCTAAGTATAACAACAACCCACATCTCCTACAACTTGGCTTGTGCAACCGTATTCTCCCTAACCCTAACATCTATTGTCTGGCTGGTATCTAAGAGCAGGGAGAAGATCGTAATCCCCTTTCTTCTTTTAGCTGGCAATCTAATGACTTTGAAGATGCTAATAGCTGGCAACGTATCCAAAGCATTCGACTTTTGGACTGTAACGAGGGTTATAAAGGGAACTATAAACGAATTTCCCCTTGCAACACTCTTCTTTAGGGATCTTCATCCTCACTTCATGTCTATACCACTTCAAATTGCATTTCTAATTGCCCTCTACGTGTGGATGAAGGAGGAGAAGAAATCCATCGCCATCTTAATGACATTCCTTTTAGGTTTCATGTTTACCGTGAATTCTTGGGACTTCTTCACATATTCTTTCCTCTACATTACGATCTCTATAGCTCTGCGCAGATTCTACGCTTTAGCCTTCATACCTCTTTCAATTGTTCCGTTTCTACCCTTCCATCTAACTTTAAAAGCTACAGCCGTTAAGGGTGTAGGTTTTGTAAGTGAGAGAACGAATTTAATCGATTTTGTAATCGCTCAACCACTCGTTATCTTGCCTTTAATTTACTCGTTTATACAGGAGAGAAAAATTTTTGCTGTGATGTTAACTGTATCAATTCCGATAGCTTTCATATTCAAATTCCCCGTAGTAGCGATCACACTACCGACGATGGTTGTTTTCATGAAGAAGTTTTATGAGGAGAGATCGTTCGAACATGCGGTAACCCTAACAGCTCTGCTATTACTAACGGCGGTTGAGATAGTTTACGTTAATGACGCTTACGGTGGAGAGATAGAGAGACTCAACACCGTTTTCAAATCGTACGTTCAAGCTTGGATTCTTCTGAGCTTTGGATTCACGTATCCCAATTACTCCTACGAAAGAATGTACAAATTAATTGCGATCTGCCTAATAGCGATTCTCTGGATTTATCCAATCGGATGCGCCTTAGGACTTCCCACTTTAGGATTCAAAGGTACTTTGGATGGGATAGAATTTACGAAATCCTACGGAGAGTACAAAGCCCTAAAGTATCTCTACAGATTTAACGGTGTAGTGGTTGAATACCCGGGCAAAACACCCTACGAATCGTACACGTACGCCGGTAGGGTTTCTTCATATACTGGGTTGAAAAGTGTTCTCTGCAACGGAGGACACGAACTATTCTGGAGGTTCTTCGACAACGAAACCGTGAAGGTGTTGAACGAGCGTTGGAGAGACATAAAGGAGATCTACGAATCGAAAGATTTGAATTACGACCTGCTCAAAAAGTACAACGTTTCGTTCATCTACATAGGTTACCTTGAGAAGGCTAACTACAACATAAGCTACGACAAGTTTTCAAAGCTTCGTAAGATTTACGACGATGGTGAAGTTGTGATCTATAAGGTTATATACCCCAAAAGCTGACTCGATATGCCGATGAAGAATGATGGGCGATCTGATCCGTGATGATAGGGAGAGTTCTGAGGTGTTCAAAACGAAACGTTTATCTTTGTTCGAACTTAAATAGTAAAAATAATGAATAAGAACAACGGAAGAGTTGAGGAGCTTATTAGAGAACTTATAGACAGAGTTGCAGGAGAGGTTGGGCTAATTATATGGGATATGAGACCGAAGGAAGAGCTAACGGATGAGGAGATGTCCATAATTCTTGGTATAGAGATTAACGAAGTTAGAAGGGCACTGTTTGCACTTTACGAACTGGGATTGGCTGAGTACAGAAGGAAGAGGGATGAAGACACAGGCTGGATAGAGTACTACTGGAAGATTAGGTACGATAGGCAGAAGGATGTTCTGAGGAGGGAGCTTGAGAAGGTTAAGAGAAAGCTTGAGGAGAAGGTTAAGTACGAGAGCGAGAACATCCACTACATGTGCGAAAACGGCTGTGTCAAAGTAAGGTATGAAGAAGCTATGGAGCTAAACTTTACGTGCCCAAGATGTGGAGGTGCTTTGGAATATCTTGACGTTACGAATGCAGTTGAAAAGATAAAGGAGGAGATCAAGAAGATTGATGAGTTGCTTGCGGAGCTTCAATAACTACGTCGAATCCCAATCCTTTGAGAAACGTTAGAAGTCTTACGTTGCCCTTGACATCTATCTTTTTACCCTTTGCAAACTTGTCCATTACATCCTCCACGACCTTCAAAAACTTCTCCCTCTTTAACCTACCAAATTTAAAGTGGACATTCATATTCAACTCACCACTGAGAGAAAATGGGGTATCGATGTGCCAGGGCCAATAAACTACCACACCCTTTCCAAAATCCTTGAAGTAGTGGTAATATTGCCTCCTCCAGTAGAAGGAGTGTGTTCTGAAGTCACCGAACATGAACTTGCTCTCTATCCACCTAACTTTGAATCCCATGAACTCAATGTAATCGTTAAGTAAAAAGTCCGGCGTTTTTCGTGTTTTTAGTTCTTTCTCAGTTCTAAAATCAACGTTCAATTCCGTTAGATGTTCCTCTAAAATCTTCTCACCCAATCTTCCCTTTAGATGCTGAAATCTCACAGCAAGGGGGGAATACACAAAGTCCCTCGTAATTGCATCCCAAATTAAGTATTCCAAGTCTCCCGCTTCCTTCGGATTGTTTAGCAGATTTGAAATTTCTCTCTTACTAAAGCCCAATCCTTTCATGAGGATTTTTAACCTTAAAACTGGTGGTAATCTGACGTTTAACTTGCCTCTCTCCTTCCAAACTCTCGCGACCTTTTCGGGATCGTATCTTCTAAAGTTCTTAATAACGTTCTCAACGATCTTCTGGTTGAGTATGGAAGATAGAACGTAGTTCGGAATTGGAAACTTTTCAAAGTCTTTCGGACTCTTCAAACTCCTTCTAATCATTCTGTAAGTCTCTAAGTCCAACTTTCTTGACCTCGACAGCCTTCCCATCATTCTCAACCATCTCTCTTCCGCACATTAAAGCCCTTCCGACACCCAAATATCTATCGTTGTAGAAAACTACGATGTCGTTCGGTCTTATTTTCTCATCCGCTTTCTTCACTCCAACTGCGAAGATCGTGCCTTTAGGTTTGAATTCGTCTATCTCAACGTAATACGATTTTCCAATCAAACGCCTTGCAAGTGCCAAATCTATATCAAGACAGCCGTAGTTCAAATCGATTCTTGCAACCCTCTCATCAACGTAAAACTCCAGATTGGGATACCTCCCCTTAACCCTTTCAATCTCAAAATCTACATCGAACTGGTATCTAAGCATGTGATTAAACATCGATTTGTAGAGATCGTAACCCTCGAATTCGTAATTTTCGATAACCTCTTTCAACTTTCTCAGTGAGTCAGGATCTGTTACATCTCTCTCAGCAGTCCAGATAACATCTATTCCAAGCTTTTCCGCAGTCCTTTCTACTACTTCTCTGTACCCTCCCACTACATGTCCTATCACAACCTCGAAATTTCCCTTCTCAATAAACCTTGACAGCCATTCGGAGACGAACTCAACCTCATCTCTACTCCAATCTCCACTGACAGCTACATCGTAGTTCATGGCTGGATAAACCAACTCGTAAACTCTCGGAACTACGAGAGGAGATGAAACCACAATTTCCTCAAAACCTCTCTTCCAAATTTCTCCAACGACTCTTCTAACAGCCATGTGGCTCTTGGACTTTGAGTAGGGTTTTTTGGCTGAACATGGAAGGATTAAGAGGGCTTTTCCCTTCGGTTCGTAGCACTCCAAAGCTCTCGAAAGGAAGTACTTGACTTCAGGTCTTGTAAAGGAATGTTCGGTCGTCATGATCACCTTAGCTTTTGAAAACCTCGGATAGCATGCTTGATTGAGCTTATCGAAGAACCTGAGCATAGCCGTCAAATTCGGATCGAATTTGACCCATGCCTCTACGAAGTTCCGCAAATCTTCTCTAACAGCCATACTTAAGACTTTTTTCATCACGAACGTGTTGTGCTTGGCTAAGCCTTCTTCGCTGAAGTCGTTGTTTGTGCATGAGGGACAGCAACACATCGGTTCTTTAACTTTGTCAGCATCAATCTCTTCAAACTCGGTCATGTAAACTCCCTGGTAGCCCTTAACTATCGCCAGTATGTTGTCGAAGATGTCAACTCCCATGTAATACAGCAGGGGGATGTTAGACGGTGTTGCGAGAGCTACAGCGTATAGAGGTTTGTACGTTGAAGTTCTGAGCTTGTAAATGTATTCTACGAGCTTTCTCGGATTCAGGGTCGATAAACCAGTCGCTATCACGAAGTTCTCGTCTTTGCTCCTTAAAACCTCAAATCTCTTTTTATCTATCTCCTCAAGAACAGTCGGAGCTTTTCCGAAGTCCATGTGCTCCAAAATCTTCGGCTTTTCAAGATAGTCTATAAGTAAAGGCGTTCTATACTTACCCTCCAGCTCCACAAACCCTATCCTTGCAAATCCTAACCTTCTCTCCTGTCTAAACATTCGATCACCACGTTCTTCGGCAAATCTTTAAGATACTTCAGCCATATTGAACTTACTCTCAACCTGAAAGTTTTATCGGGATGGGCACTCAAAAACTTCATCAGACCTTCAACAGCAGTTCTCAACGCTTCATCTTCCATCAACTCTGGAGGAGGAACTTCTGAATGTCCTGCAGGATAGGATTCCATCATCTCCGCTGGGACTACTCCGAAGGGTGCTTTGAGATAGAAATCTGCCAAATCTCCCTCATCGCTCGAAATTACTATATCATCCTTCTCCAACTCCACATTGAGAACCCTATCCTGATGTCTCCTAATAGCGGGTCTGTAGCAACTCTCTATTCCAGTATAGAAAAACGAGTGTTTTATGAAG
>CAYMRE010000002.1:0-33464 GCA_964392755.1 uncultured archaeon | reverse complement strand
CCAAGACGGAAGGATAGCCAGGCTACCCCACGGCCCCTCAGAGGCGTCATCGCCTAAAGGCATAATTCGTATCGTTTTTTAAAACTTTTCTCGATCTTTAGATATGAAGATCGTTCTGTCTTTAGGAGGATCCGTTTTCGGTATGAACGCCGATAGGATAAGAAGATTTGCGAATGTGATAGAAGACGTTGCAAAAGAGCACAAGATGTTCGTTGTAGTTGGAGGGGGGAGGGTTGCAAGGGAATACATAGGTATTGCGAGGGAGTTAGGGGCTGACAACACATTTTGCGATTACATTGGAATAGGAGCTACAAGGCTAAACGCCATGTTGCTCATCTCAGCTTTAAAATCTGCACCGAGAAAAATTCCTGAAGATTTCATTCAAGCCTACGAACTCTCCTTGAATCATAACGTCGTAGTTATGGGCGGAACATTCCCGGGACACACTACAGACGCTACATCCGCTTTGCTTGCAGAATTTATCAATGCCGATTTGCTTCTGAACGCAACTTCCGTTGACGGTGTTTATTCAGAAGATCCGAGAGTGAATCCGAACGCTAAGAGGTTTGAGAGAATTAAGGTTTGCGATTTGATAGAGATTGTGGCCAAGCAAGAAGCGAAAGCGGGAGGTAGCTTTGTTCTCGACCTCTTAGCTCTGAAGATAATTCAAAGGAGCAAGATCAAAACCGTGGTCTTCTTGGGCGAGCCAGAGAACATAGCTAGAGTCGTTAAAGGCGATTTTGAGGGCATCGGAACTCTTATAGAACCTGAATGAGAACTCAATAGGATGAGAGACAGGAGGGATTACTACTACTGGCAGGCTAAAAAGCTGGGATACAGGAGTAGGGCATCCTTTAAGCTCTTACAGATGAACAAGACATTCAAGCTCATAAGAGAAGGAGACTGGGTACTGGATTTAGGTGCTTCACCGGGAGGATGGAGTCAAGTGGCTGTTGAATTGGGTGCGAGGGTTGTGGCTGTCGATATAAACCCCATGGAACCCATCGAAGGAGTTCACTTCATAAGAGGTGATATAACAAAGGAGGAGACCTTAGAGGAGATAAAATCCGTTAGAAGGTATTACGATGTTGTTTTGAGCGATGCTTCACCGAAGATAAGCGGTAAGTGGACGATAGATCACCTTCTTTCCGTAGACTTGGCAAGATCCGCTTTCAAAATAGCAAGAGAGGTTTTAAAGGACGGAGGGAACTTCGTAGTTAAAGTTTTTCAGGGTGAGGAGATTCAAAAGCTCTTCAACGAGTTTAAGCAGTTCTTCAGATTCAAGAAGTTCCACTCACCTAAAGCTTCCCGCAAACAAAGTGCTGAGATTTACTTTGTCGGCAAGGGCTTTAAGAGGTTTAGAGCTCAAAGGAACAGCCAGCAAAGCAGGGCTTAGCATTCCTCATCTTTAGAATTTCCCTCTTATAGACTGTGCAGTGGCAGGGGATTACGAGATCATAATTTTGGAGAATTTCAAGTCTGTTAAAGCCGTGAAATCCGCCCATAACACCGAAAACATCTCCAAATTCCTCAGCCTTTCTCAAAATCTTGTCTAGACCGGGATGAGAACAGCCTGTAATCACAAGATTCCCCCTTGAAGTCTTAACTACGAGAGACTGCTCCTTTATAATCCTCCCGAGCGATCCGGTGGTAACGAAGTTTTCAAACTCTAAAGGCTCTACAACTTCGATAAGCTCCGCCTTAGACCTTATGAAATCTTTTAGCCTTCTTGAGAATGTCTTTAGAGCTAAAACGCACGATGTCTTGTCAATTACCGCACTTAAACCCCCTACGTGGTCGTAGTGTTCGTGAGAAAGGACGACGTAATCGAAGTCATCAACTCCAATTAACGACAGATTGTGCGATAGAATCTCTGGACTTGCACCGGTGTCGAATAAAACTCTGACGCAAGATTCGATTAGGCAGGAAAAACCCCAGTCCGCTATGAATGGACTTTTTGCCTCATTGTCATAAACTACCGTGATTTTCATAGACAAAACTTTGCGATTCCAATTTTTAATTCCTACCTACGAAACGGTTATATACAGTCTAAAGAAGTGCAAGCCATGGCGAGGTTTCCAGAGGCGGAAGCGAGACTCTTCAATGTCAAGATATGCATGAGATGCAACGCAAGGAATCCCATGAGAGCTACTAGGTGCAGGAAGTGTGGTTACAAGGGACTGAGACCGAAGTCGAAAGAGAGGAAGGGTAAGAGGAAGTAATCATTTTCTCATAAGTTCGAAGTACAGGTCTTCGAGCCTCTTTACTTCCACATCTATACTCAGAACCCGCTCATTTCTCAGCACATTGACGAGTTCGCTAACGTCGTTAGTCTTAACGACACCTCTCTCAGTCTTAATCACATACGTCTTCAAGCCCCTTATCTCCTCAACGTCTCCCTCGTAGATTACTTCCCCCGATTTCATTATTACAACCCTATCGCAGAGGTATTCGACGTAGTAAAGGTTGTGAGCGGAAAACAGAATAGCCTTGTCCTTTAAACTCTTCAAGAAGTCTGCAAGCGTTAGAGATATCATAGGGTCTAAGCCACTAAACGGTTCATCGTATATCAAGTAATCTGGATTGTGGATGAGTGAACGGGCTACGGACAACTTCCTCTTCATTCCCTTAGACATCGCTCCTATCACCTTATTCGGAATTCCAAGCTTGTCCATTATATCTCTCTTAAACTCTACATCGTAGAGGCTTGCAAAGAATTTGAGATACTCCTCAGCAGTCATGTCCTCATACAAAGCATCAACTTCGGGAACGTAGCCTATTCTACGCCTCAACTCATCCAAATTCGAAAAGAGGTCTACGCCGTCGTACTCAACCACTCCAGAAGTGGGAGTTATTAGACCTACGAGGATCCTTATCGTAGTACTCTTTCCTGCTCCGTTCTCTCCCAGTAAACCTAAAACTTCTCCTCTCCTAACGCTAAAACTGACACCCTTCAAAGCTGTAAAGTTTCCGTATGTCTTTACCAGTTCCTCAACCCTCAACACAGACAAAGTTTTAAGTTAGAGTATTTATTTTTGATCGAATGCTGAAGGTTGCAAAGTTCGAAATGAGACTTAAAAAGGGGTCGAGGAAAGTATCCTCAATTGCTATAATTTCACTCATTCTAACTTTGTTACTGGTGCATCAGATAGCTTCAAACGGGATAATGTTGGATAAAGGGATTTACTCGTCAAATTTACAGATAGAGCACAGATCTTTTACAATCTCCGAAAACCCGGACATAACAATTGAATACGGTAGGGTTTACCTTCGAGGTGACCTGAAGAGTCTGTCAGCCTTTGATGAATTTAGAAATTATTTAAGAGTAGAGTACAACAGGTGGATTTACGAGAAGTACGGTGAAAAAGCTTTTCCAGTTCTTGTAAATCTGCATGAGATACCCACGGAGGTTAAGATTGCTTTCAAGTCGGTTAAATCATTCAAAACTACTCCAACTCCAAAAGCGGTTGAAACCCCAAAGCCCGTAACGACTGTTGAAGAAGGAAAGACAATTGGAATGACTAATGAAACGATAGCAGTCTCCAAGAAACCTACCAAAACTGAAATGAAATATGTACCGCCCGAAGAACTGCAACCACCTATACTCCTTGAAAAGTTCGCTTACGCATTTCTATTCGTAATGCCATTCTACTTTGTAGCACAGATTTTTTCATCCTCGTTCATGGAAGATAAGATCAAGAAAAGATTCGATGTCATTCTTACAGTCGTTTCAGCCAGAGAATTTTTGCTTGGAAAGATGATACCCTACATAACCTTAGGATTGGTTATCTCGACCGCAATAGCGGTCATCGTCGGTAAAGCGGTTGTAGTGGCTCTACTGATTTCAATCCTGATAACGATGCTGTCCATAGATTCTTTCCTGGTTTTCCTTTCCAGAAGTTACAAGGAGATGTCGTTTCTGTCGGTGGTCATTACGCTTGTCGTAACAGCTTACCTGTTCATTCCAGCGGTTTTCAACTTCATTCCAATGAGCAAACTATCACCCGTAACACTACTTGTGGAATCCATTGAAGGCGGTGAAATCGACTTGAGATACGTGCTGTTATCAACATTTCATTTAGCCTTAATGTCTTTCATTCTAATCAATCTCACATCGAACTCCTTCGAGTTCATGTACACTCGTGGGTTAATTGAGAAAGTTGTCGAACTAACGGCAAAGCTGACCGATAGATATTACAAGGTTTTCACGTTTGCACTGGTCTCAATTCCCTTCGTTTTGTTGATGGAATTGTTCACATTAGCAATAACGTTCCCTTTTAGGAGCTACATCTTCCCTGTTCTGATAGTTTTAGCCTTTGTTGAGGAGTTCTTTAAGGGTTTGTTCATTTACGCGAGTGTGAACAAACTGAATCCTTACGTCTCTGCAATACTCTCCGCATCGGGATTCTTTATCGGAGAAAAATTGATACTCATACCCCTTATACCTACAAACGTCTTAAGCTTGCTGTTGTTACCCCTCCTTGCACACATAGTTTCCTCACTGCTGTTCGTCTTAACTATGAGATGGGGGTTTAAAGTTGGTTTGACAACATCCACAGCATTTCACTCAACCTATAACGGGTTGATGGTATGGATGCTGTTAAAATAGCCAAGAAAGATTTGAGAGCCTTGGCGAAGGAGAAAACGGTATTGGTAGCCGTGCTTTTACTCATATCTCTCTCATCGCTTTCCCAAATCGTTGCAATAGGCTTAACTATTCTGTACAGCCCCAGCTTTAATGCCAACGTTAAGATTGGTCTCGTCGGTGATGCCCCCATTTTCGAAAGGATTGCACATCCCGTTAAGTTTGAAAGCTTGGAAGAGGCACTTGCAAGTTTAAAAAATGGGGAGGTGGATGCCGTTGTTCTCTTAAACGAAACCTTAAATGAAACAAACTACATCGACGTTTACATTCCAAAGGAGGATGTGAAGGCTGTAAAGGTAATTCCAGCCTTGAGAAAAATCCTGATGGATTATCAGGACACTCTGAGAGCATATAAAGGAATACCGATTTTAAGGGTCAAAGCTTACGATTTGAGCGGTAAACCGATAGACGTTCCAGAGGGAATTTCCATTCAGTTCAGATTCATGTACACCGCATTAATTCCGCTGATTGTCATTTTGACGGCAATAATACTGGGCGTGTACGTTATAGACATACTCTACGAAGAACTCGGATGTTTGGAAGTCCTGCTCTGCTGTGTCCGATTGAGAGATGTTGTACTTGCAAAGATTTTGGCAGTAACCTTCGTTTCAGCAGTTCTAACCGCCACGTGGTTGCTGGGATTGATTGCGAACGGTGTAAGTATTAACGTACCTCTAACGGTACTTTCATCATACACGACTTACATTCTCTCAGTCTCAATTGCCATGATGGTTTTCAGATTTTCGAGAAATAGAGAGGAAGCTCAACTCGTATACTCATTAATCTTCATACCCCTGATACTGTCCTTCCTGACGTTCGATCCCTCACCTCTGAGCTTGGTTGTTAAATCCGCTCTCTCCATTTTTGATTTTGCCATCGTAGCATTCTTAACAATTGATCTTCTCTTGCTAACCTTAGCCGTAAGGCTGGCTGAATTTGCAATGAGTAAAAATTTATAGGTGCCTTTGAGGACTGTAATCGATGAACTCGAAAAAGATCGTCGCGCTGATAATACTCACTTTGGCGGATCTGATTATCTTTGATGTATTCATCAACGTTTGCACGGAATACCTCTGGTTTGAATCTCTAAATTACGGACAGATATTCGTTGAAATGCTGAAGTACAAGCTTTCAACTTTCCTTTTAGCATTCTCCATCACCTTTACCATCCTAACTCTAAACGCGGTTCTGCTCAAAAGGGCTATAATCGAGTTCATGGGCGAAAGGATAAGGTACTTCCACGAGATAGATGCAATCGTATCCTTAGCGGTTGCTTACGGATTTTCAGAACACTGGCTAAAGCTGGTGTTTTTCATGAATTCAACAGATTTCAATCTTAAAGATCCCATATTTGGCTACGACGTATCTTTCTTCGTTTTCAAGCTTCCATTTGTTGAAATAATTCTGCAGATTGTCGCATTTGCAACGTTTCTGTGTTTCGTGAACTCCTTCGTTTATTACATCTACCACTTCAGGTGGGTTAGGAGTTGGGAGGAGTTTAAGGAGGTCTTTCCAGATTTGGGTTATCTGCACATATCGATACTCTTCGCCATCTTGTTCTTTTTGATTGGAGTTTATCTGTACGTTGAGAGGTTTGAGTTGCTATTCTCACAGCATGGTGTAGTTAGCGGTGCGAGTTGGGTGGAGGTAAACGTACTGATGCCAGCACTTCTCCTAATGTCATTTGTATCCTTCGGATTTGGCTTGGCTTGTCTTAAGATCAGAGGGTTTGAGAGAGTTGCGTTACTCTTCGGAATTTACGTAATAGTTGTAACCTTCGCTTTGGGAGTGATCCCGTTTGCGGTTCAAAAGCTTAAGGTTGAACCGAACGAGCTTCAGATGGAGTGGGATTACATAAACTACAGCATCCACTACACGAGATTTGCATTTGGTTTGGATAAGATCAAGGAGTTTCCCTACGAAGTCAGGTACGATCTGAGCTACGATAAGCTTGAGAGGCACAGCGGAACGATTAAGAACGTAAGACTCTGGGATCACAGACCCCTCCTAGACGTTTACAGGCAACTGCAACAGATAAGGACTTACTACCTCATCAGCGATGTCGATGTGGACAGATACTACATCGATGGAAATTACACTCAGGTGATGATTTCTGCGAGGGAACTCTCAACGGATTTGCTACCTGCACGGGCTAAAACTTGGGTAAACGAGCACTTGGTTTACACACACGGCTACGGTGTCATAGCTTCCCCTGTAAACGTCGTATCGAGAGAGGGTTTGCCAGACTTCATAATCAAGGACATACCGCCAAGGGGAAAGATAAACGTTACAGAGCCGAGAATATACTACGGAGAGCTTACGAAAAATTACGTTGTTGTGAGGACTAAGCTTAAGGAGTTCGATTATCCCATGGGTGAAGAGAACGTTTTCACAACATACAACGGAACTGGCGGAGTTAGGATTGACGGCATCAAGAGGTTCCTATTTGCAATGCGTTTTGGAGATGTAAACCTGCTTCTAAGCCAGTACATAACGGATGAAAGCAGGATAATGATTCACAGGAACATAGTGGAAAGGGTTAAAACGATAGCTCCATACCTAAAATACGACTCCGATCCATACGTAGCTGTAATAAACGGTAAGATTTACTGGATAATAGACGCCTACACAGTTCTCGACAGGTTTCCGTACTCGGATGTTCACGATGATATTGCCTACATAAGAAATCCTGTCAAAGTATTCGTAGATGCGTACAACGGAACCGTAGAGTTCTACATCGTTCAGGAGGATGCGGTTCTAAAGACTCTTGAAAAGGCTTTTCCGATTTTCAAGAGAGAGATGCCCAGCGACTTCAGAAAGCACATAAGGTATCCCATAAACCTATTCGAGCTTCAGGCTAAGGTTTACGCAATATACCACATGACGAGCGTTGAGGTCTTCTACAACAGGGAAGACGCTTGGGAAATACCACAGGAGGTCTTTGAGAGCAATAGAATACCGATGGAACCCTACTACGTCATTTTGAGTATCAAGGATAAGCCCGAGTTCGTCCTTATGATACCGTTCACACCTAAGGGAAGGGAGAACATGATAGCTTGGATGTGTGCAAGGTGCGATGAGCGTTACGGGGAGATAATAGTTTACGAGTTTCCGAAGGGAGAACTCGTTTATGGACCCATGCAGATAGAGGCAAGGATAGACCAGAATCCCGAAATTTCCAAGCTCTTTACACTTTGGGGGCAGGTCGGATCGAGGATAATAAGGGGTAATCTGCTGGTTATTCCGATAGAGGGATGTATACTCTACATCGAACCGATATACTTGAAAGCTGAGAAGTCGCACATTCCAGAACTGAGGGGTGTTATAGTGGCTTACAACGACTACGTCGTAATGAAAGATACTCTCGAGGAGTCACTCAAGGCGATACTGGGTGAGAGGGTGGAAAAGCCTGAGAAAGTTGAAAGTACGAAAGATTTGGTCAGAAAGGCTATAGAATACTACAACAGAGCGATAGAGAGCGTTAAGCGGGGCAATTGGAGCGCCTTTGGAGATTTCCTGAACAGGCTTGGCGAGACTCTGAGGTTGTTAAATGAGAGCGTAAGATGAAGGCGGTAATATTCGGTTCAACTTTGGCAGGCATAATGGGAGTTGCAATACTCTCCCCAGCCTTTCCAGAAGTTCAGAGAGCGTTGAATTTGAACGACTTTCAAGTTGGACTGCTGATAACAGCCTTCACACTTCCGGGGATTTTCTCCGCCCCCTTAATGGGATACCTCGCCGACAGATACGGTAGGGGAATAGTGTTATCAACAAGTTTGATCGTATTCAGTCTTTCGGGGTTTGCATGTGCCTTTGCAGATTACAGCACTATGCTTCTTCTGAGATTTGTTCAGGGAATTGGTGGCTCCGCTCTAACGTCTTTAGCGGTTACGTTGATAGGTGATACCTTTGAAGGCTTTGAGAGGGTTAAGATGCTCGGATACAACGCAAGCGTTCTGAGTATAGGTCTGGCATTTTATCCCCTTCTCGGCGGTATTTTGGCTGAGATAGACTGGAGACTGCCCTTCATGGCTTTTGTTTCTGCCTTACCGATTGGTCTGATGGCTATTAGAATAAAGTCGAGGGGTTACAGGAGGAAATTCAGGTTGGAAATGAACAGGGATATAGCTGTTGCATTCGCGTTGGGTTGTGCAGTCTTCATACTTACGTACGGTGTGTTCTATCTCTACGTTCCTATGACCTTGGAAGAGAGGTTTGGAGCTACTCCGATTTTAAGGGGTACGATTCAATCTTCGACGTTGATATTCACAGCGTTAGTCGCTTCAAGACTCGGCACACTTGTGAGAAGGTTCGGTGTGTATAGAACAATCAGTTTCGGATTCTTAGGTTACGGTTTATCCCTGTTTCTCATACCTCTCTCCCCCAACGTGTTTGTTGCAACGGTATCGACCACGATCTACGGCTTCGGACACGGAACGGTTCTACCAGCACTTCAGAACCTGTTGGTTGAAAAAACGAGTTTGGAAAGTAGAGCAACGGTAATAACAACCTACAATTCGATGATAAGGATAGGTCAAACCGTAGGACCAATTCTCGCATCTTTGGTAGGGTTCAACAGCTACTTCTTGGCTTCTCTAATGTCTTTAATACTGTTTGCAATTACGTTCAAGTTCTGGAGTGGAAATCGCTGAAGGAAGAAAACACAGCCAACGTTCGTGTACGAAAATTATTTATTATGATAGATTCCCCGCTGAAACATGATCGATCTTTTGCTCGATGAGGGTTCACAGTCTCGCTTCTCGGACGGTTACTTCGGCACAGTCGATGGTAGACCCGTATGTGTCCTCTACAAGGAAGGTGTATTCAGGGGTTGCGGTTGCGATGTGATCGATTTAGCTTTGAAGGTTGGAGTTCCCATTGTAAACGTGTTCAACTGCGAGGATTTTGAGATCAGCATGAAAACTCTTCTCGATACCTCAAAGTTCTTGACGAAGATGGGTTTGGCAAACGGTGTCATCCCGAGGATAACGGTCTTCCTCAACAAAGCACACTGGCTGTTGAGCTATCAAACCGATTTCGTTGGGATGAGTGAAAACGTGGAGTACAGCGTTGTCATGCCAGAGATAATAAAGTCTTTTACCGGGAAAGAAGTCGAGATTTCAGCTGAGTTTCATGCAAAGTCTGGAAACTGTCATTTTGTGGGAGAAAGCGATGAAGTGGTTTTGAGTTCCGTTAGAAAACTTCTGAGCTTCCTACCATTGAACAACATGGAAGATCCACCACTGGCAGAGACAAGAGACGATAGTAGAAGAACGATAGACTTCGAAATACCCACGGATTCTTATCAGCCTTTCGATATGAAAGCACTGATTGCACAGGTACTTGACGACGAAGATTTCTTCGAAATTCAAAGTAGCTACGCCCAGAACGTAATAACGGGTTTTGGTAGGTTGGATGGAATGAGTGTCGGTATTGTAGCAAACGATCCCGCTTACAACTTAGGCTGTTTGGATGTGGAGGGGATTAAGAAAATAATGTCGTTTGTAAGGTTTTGCGATGCCTTTAACATACCAATCGTAAATTTCGTAGATACGCCCGGATTTCTACCGGATTTCGATCAGGAGATTGGAGGTTTGGCTAAGTACATGAGTAAGCTCGTAGACATCTATTCACAGACAACAACCCCCGTGATTTCGGTTGTCGTTAGAAAGGCTTATTCAAGCTTCGTCGTAATGGGATTGACCGGCTCTGATGTAATTTTCGCCTATCCCAATGCGGAGTTTGCCGTAGTAGATGCTGACACCGACTCCTCTAAGCTTGGAAAGGATAGAGGAGACTACGTTAGAGAGTCCAGAGAGAAGGCTTTTGAGATGTTCGTTAATGAGGTTATAGATGTGAAGTGGACGAGAGCCAAGTTAATAAACACCCTCAGATTACTCGAAACTAAAAGGAAGAAGCTACCTCCGAAGAAGTGTGATGTAATATGACGCCAGAGGAGTTCTTGGCATGTGTTGCGGCTGTTAAGAAATATTTGGAGGATAAGAAACACATGCCGAACGATTACGTCAGACAGATAAGCTACTGGAAACGCTTAGGGAGGATGAGGCTATGAGGTACAGAGTTAAGGTTTTGGGGAAGGAGTACGAAGTTGAAGTGGACGAAATCTGCAAGGGAGTTTTCGAAGTTGTGCTAAACGGTAGTAAAAGGGCAATAATTAAATTGGAGTGATGCCCCCGCCGGGATTCGAACCCGGGTCTGGGAGTCCGCAGCCCCCAAGGATATCCAGGCTACCCCACGGGGGCATTAAAAAAAGTTACCTCCTCTTTCTCTTTCTCCTTGGTCTGTCATTCAGCAACTCTTCAAACTCCTCATCCGTCACAGGCTTCAGGTTTTCCAGCTCTTCCCTCAATCTCTTATCCCACTTCATCCCTAAACCTTAAGCTTTCAAAAGGAGTATATAACTTTAATGCAACGGGTATGATCCCATTCTGTGAGAACGTTCCCGTAAAATGGAACAAATCGAAATGTTTAAATATTGCCTTAGTTAGTCGATTCGTGATGCGTAAGGTGTGCACATTCTATAGCCCTTGGAGCTTTTTCTTCTTTAGCTTTAGCTTCTAATACGTGCAGGGTCTTTCCCACATCTCTACAACCTTTGGGGGTGTTTTGCCATGTCCAAAAAAAGGCGCTTGAAAAGGGTTTTGCGGGATGGAAGGACGGTGATAGTACCGATGGACCACGGAGTATCAAAACCGATATCTGGAATTGATGAAATTGAGAGAGTCCTTAAAGAGATTGACGGAATCGTAGATGCGGTTGTTTTGCATAAAGGGTTAGTTAAGAGGATTGATTACGTAAACGAAATGGATATGGGACTTATAATACATCTGAGTGCATCAACATGCTTGGTTGAACCCAATGAAAAAGTGTTGGTTACTTCAGTTGAAAAGGCGATAAAGCTCGGAGCGGATGCCGTCAGCGTTCACGTAAATTTGGGGAGTAGAACCGAAAGAGAGCAGTTGAGGGATTTGGGGATCGTTTCGGAGATTTGCGACGACTGGGGAATTCCGTTACTTGCGATGGTTTACGCGAGGGGAGAAGGTTTAAACGAAAGGGACCCCGAGTTAGTCAAACACTGCGTTAGAGTTGCGTACGAGCTTGGAGCGGATATAGTAAAAACCGCTTACACGGGAAGTGTAGAGAGCTTTGCGGAGGTTGTGGAATACGCGGAAATCCCAGTGGTAATCGCCGGTGGAAGCAAAAAGAGCGAGTTCGAAATTTTGAGGGAGGTTGCCGAAGCCATGAGTGCTGGAGCAAGTGGAGTTGCGATAGGTAGGAACGTTTTTCAATCCGACAATCCTAAAGCTGTGGCGAGGGCTTTAAGGATGATAGTTCACGAAAACGCGAAGGAGGTGATAATTTGAAGGAGATTTGGTTGTTAGCCTTGGGTGAGAACTGGGAGGAGGAGAAGGAGAAGATAAAGGATGCCATCGAAATAGGATTTACGGGGGTTGTTGTCAGGAAGGAATTCGAAGATTTAGCTAAAAAGCTTGGTAGGATAAAGGTCTTCGGAGTTGAGGATGGTGTTGGAGAGGGTGCGATATTCTTCGAAGTAAAATCGGCTGAGGATCAGAACAAAGCCGTTGAGCTTTCCGAAAAATACGATTATCTCTTCCTGAAGTTTTCGGATTGGAAGATAATACCGCTCGAAAACCTCATTGCAATGAAGAAGAAAGCCAAGCTCATCGCCATAGTGAACGATTTGGATGAAGCGAAGGTTGTTCTGACTACGCTTGAGAAAGGTGCCGACGGAATTGCGATTGCTGAAGATAGGAGAGATGTGATGAGGAAGTATTACGAGCTTGCAAGTGGAGAGAAGGGATTTGTCGAGCTTAAGAGGGCTAAGATAGTTGAGATAAAGCCGTTGGGTGTAGGGGACAGGGTTTGCATTGACACCGTAACCCTCATGAGCGTTGGAGAGGGAATGCTCGTTGGCAACAAAGCGGGATTCATGTTTTTAGTTGCGAGCGAGAGCGAAGAAAGCGAATACGTCGCATCGAGACCTTTCAGGGTAAATGCTGGGAGTGTCAATGCGTACGTAAAGGTGGGTAGTAAAACGAAATACTTGGCTGAGCTTAAGGCGGGAGATGTGGTTGAAATAGTTAACTACAAGGGAGAGACGAGGAGAAGCTACGTTGGAAGGGTTAAAATAGAAAAGAGACCGTTGATGTTAATCAGAGCTGTTGCCAACGGAGAGGAAGGTACCGTAATACTTCAGAATGCGGAGACGATTAAACTTGTTAATCCCGAGGGTAAGCACGTTTCGGTTGCAAATTTAAAGGAGGGGGATGAAGTTTTGGTTTGGATAGGAGAGAAGGCGAGGCATTTCGGTGTGGGCATAGACGAATTTATAATTGAGCGTTAAGTTTATTAAGTCATCATCACAATACAACTAACAATGACAAAATCGAGGAAACCTATCAAAGTCCTTATAGTCGATGACGAACCGGAAATTAGGGAAATTTTAAGCATATTTTTGAAAGATTACGAGATTGTAGAAGCTTCAAACGGTGCTGAAGCCGTAGAGGCTTATAAGAAGCATAAGCCGAACGTCGTAATTATGGATATTGTAATGCCCATAATGGACGGTATCACCGCCACAAAGAAGATAAAGGAAATTGATCCGAATGCGAAGGTTATAGCTCTGACAGCTTTTGCGCATTCGAAGGGTAAAGATATGTTAAATGCTGGTGCAATCGAACTACTTGAAAAACCGTTTACGAGGGCGAAAATAAGGGAGATCGTGGAGAAGTATGCTAAAGGTGAAACTTAAATGAATTTTGGCATATCTTTCAGTAATGCAACGGACGAGAGAACTGCAGTTAGAGAAGCCGTTACCGATGCGATCTCTCAGTCGAATGGATCCGATCTACTCGTACTGTTTTCGTGCGATTTCTACGATCAGAGTAAACTTCTCAGTTATACGTTAGAGTTGACAGACAAGGTGGTGGGATGCACAACCGCCAAAGTGATAGGTGAAAGGGGTTTGGTAAACGGTATAGGGGCAATTTCGCTTAAGGGTGTTAAAGCTAAGACTAAGCTTATTGTCGGAACGGGTTTAGAGATTGGAGAAGAGGCGGGAAAATTTTTCAACGATTTTAGAGACGGTACGGTAATCGTACTTCCAGATGGCTTTCTCGACAACATACCCGACTTTTTGCTGGGTCTGTACAACTCTCTGGGACACAACTTCGTATACGTTGGAGGTGGCTCGGGTGACAACTTGGGTGGAACGAGAACTCAACAGTTTACGGAGGAAGGTGTAATTAGTGGAGGCTACTCGCTTGCGGTTATGGACTTAAAACTTAACGTGGCTATGGGACACGGATTTAAGCCAATCACGGGACCTATGGTCGTCACAAAAGCGGTAGGCAAGGTTGTTTTGGAGATAGACGGCGAAAGGGCTTTTGACGTCTATCAAAGGCATGTCAGATGTAGTGTCGACAGATTCGCTTACAACGGAATGTTCCATCCGATCGGAATTCCGTGTGTAGACGGTTACATAATAAGGGATCCTATTCAGGTAGATTCTTCAGGTGCAATAAAATTCGTTAGTGAGGTTCCTAAGAACTCCATCGTAACGATCATGGGTTGCAGTGCGGACGAGTTGATAAAAACCGCTGAAAGCGTTGCCGAGAAGGCTATATCCGGTGTAAAAAATCCCAAATTTGCATTCGTGTTTGACTGCGTTTCGAGGAGTTGGCTACTGAAGGATAGGTTTAAGGAGGAGATAGACAGGATAGTAAACGTTTTAAACGTTCCTATAGTCGGATTTCTAACATTTGGTGAGGTATACGGTTGCAACTCGGTACCGATGTTCCACAACAAGTCGATAGTTATAGGGGTAGGTGGGTCGAAATGATCGATGAGTTGATAAAACTTCACGAACTTCTTGCTATGCCCATAACTCTCAGTGAAAAAGAGCTACGTAAGGATTTAATTGAGAGAGCGGTAAGGGTGTTGAGCGTAAGGAGGTTGGTTTTGGCGATTTCTCGGAACGGTAGTCTGAGTTGTCTCGTAAGGCTCGGATTCGCAAGTGACGATGATGCTATTAAACACGTCACGAACTGTAAGGAAAGGAAGTGTGAAAACGTATTCATATACGAATTCGACGGGAACGTTCTATACTTGGAATGCTGTAAAGTCGACAATCCCAAGCTTGTAAGGCTTTTCTGTAAGAGGGTTGAAGAAATCGTCAGGTTTTTCATACTCGAAAAGGCTAAGATAGAGTTGGAGAAGAAGAAAGTTCTGTTCAGTTCAATACCCGATCCAATAGTTGTTCTGTCATTCGACGGTACGATCTTGGACTTCAACGACAGGTTTTCATACTTATTTGGGTCGGAGGATATTGTTGGAAGAAAGATATACGAGCTGAGGGGGTTGGATAGGAACAGCAGAAGGTTCTTGGAGGAGCTGATAAAGAACAACTGGAACAGGAAACTCTTCGGATTGGCGATAGGAAACAGATACTTCGACAGTCACATAGCACGGATGAACGGTAAGATCATCATGGTTCTTAGGGACATAACGAAGCTGAAAAGGGCTGAAGAAGAGATTAAAGATATGAACGAGCAACTCGTACTTCTGAACAGGCTTCTCAGACATGACGTAAAGAACAATTTAGCAATCGTGAGGGGATACTTGGAAGTATACTTGGAAGTGAGAGATGACAGTTACCTCAGAAAGGCTTTGGAAAGAATCGATGCGTGCGTAGAGATGGCGAATTACGCGAGACTGATAGAGAGGTTGATGAAATCCGATAGAGAACTGAAGGTTATAGACGTATCCGAAATTCTAAGGAAGGAAGTTGAAGCCGTGAAAGACAAGGCTGAGGTTTTCATGAATGTACCAGAAAACGTTTTAGTCTATGCAAACGAATTGGTGTGCTCGGTTTTCCAAAACGTTCTGTTTAATGCCGTATTTCACAACGATAAGGAGCATAAAAAGATATGGATTGACGTTGTAGATAAGAACGGTTGGATAGAGGTAAGAATTGCGGACAACGGTCCGGGAATTCCAGACGAGTTGAAGGAGGAGATATTCAAGAAGGGTGTCAAGTTTAAGTCTAAGGGAGCTGGTTTGGGATTGTACTTCGTGAAATCACTTATGGAGAGGTACGGCGGATACGTCAGAGTTGAGGATAATGAACCGGAGGGAGCCGTATTTATACTGGGCTTTAAATCCGCTAAATCCGTTAAGAAGGATAATATGGCGCCCACAAAAAGACTGAAACTCATTCACAAGGCAACGTAAAAGATTTATATCAATCTCAATTCTATTAAGTTGTGGGCTCGTAGCTCAGCCAGGTAGAGCAACGGGCTTTTAACCCGTTGGTCGCGGGTTCAAATCCCGTCGAGCCCGCTCTCATCAAAATTTGGTGATGAACTATGAAGATGAGACTTCAGGATCACATCTTGGTTCCAAAGCATGAACTACTGAGTGAAGAGGAAAAGGAGGAGGTACTCAAGTTACTTGGCGTAAAGCCCGAACAGCTACCGAAGATAAGGGTTGATGATCCAATAGCAAAGGAGATAGGGGCTAAAGTTGGTGATATAATTAGGATCATAAGAGAAAGCCCTACCGCTGGCGTTAGTATTGCGTACAGGTATGTCGTTCCCCCTGTTGTTGTTAGGGTTGAGGAGGAGAGAGTTGAAGAGGAGGAAGAAGAGGAAGAGGAGTAAATATTTTGGTGATGGTTATGTTGGATAGGCGTGTTCTTGCGAGAGCTTACTTTACCCACGATCGACTCGTAAGGCATCAGATAGATTCGTACAACAGGTTCTTGGATGAAGGACTGCAGAGGGTGATAGATGAACAGAGGATAATAGAGCTCGACATACCGAACACCTACGTAAGACTTGGAAAAGCTTGGGTAGGTAAGCCAATAGTGAAGGAGGCTGACGGAATTAGGAGACTTCTTTTGCCTGCTGAGGCAAGATTAAGAAATCTGACATATGCGGCACCGATATACGTTGAGGCTCAAGTTGTTGATGAGGGTAAGGAGTTGGAGTGGGAGACCGTTGAGATAGGTATGCTACCGGTAATGGTGAAATCGAAGATATGCAACCTCCATCCGGACAACATAGATGAAGCTCTGAGAGCTTTCAGAAGAACCGATAACATTCCAGACGACTACGAAAAGAAGCTCTGCATGGCTGGTGAAGACCCACTAGATCCCGGTGGCTACTTTATAATAAACGGAACTGAAAGGGCACTGGTAACTTTGGAAGATTTAGCTCCAAACAAGATTCTTCTTGAAAAGGAGGAGAAGTATGGCGAGGAGTTCGAAGTGGCGAAGTGTTTCAGTCAAAAAGCCGGTTACAGGGCTTTGGTTGTTGTTGAGAGAACGAGAGGTAACATCTTGGAAGTTACATTCCCACAACTGCCCAAGCCAATCCACTTCGTAATTCTGATGAGAGCTTTGGGTGTTGAAAGTGATAAGGAGATAGTTGAAATGGTCAGCACAAACCCAGAGATAATGAAGTTTATGCTCGAAAACTTAGAGGTTGCTGAAGTGGAAACTCAGGAGGAAGCCATAGACTACATAGGTAGGAGAGTTGCACCCGGTCAGAGCAGGGATTACAGGATTCAGAGGGCAAATCAAGTCTTGGATCAGCACTTCCTACCGCATTTAGGCACAGAGCCTGAGGCAAGAAGGGCTAAGGCGTTCTTCTTAGCTAGAATGGCTGAGATGGTTTTTGAGTTGCATTTGGGGTTGAGGAGGGAAGATGACAAGGATCATTACGCTAACAAGAGGTTGAAGCTCGCTGGCGATCTGATAGAGGAGATTTTCCGTGTAGCTTTGCTCAGGCTTATAAAGGATGTGAAGTACCAGCTTGAGAGGGCTAAGGCGAGAGGAAGACCCATGAAGATGACTACTGCCGTTAGAGCAGACGTCCTTACGGATAGAATAATGCATCCCATGGCTACTGGAAACTGGGTCGGTGGCAGGACTGGAGTTTCACAGCTTATCGATAGACACAACTACATGTCAATTCTGTCTCACCTTAGAAGGGTGGTTTCTCCTCTCTCAAGATCACAGCCACACTTCGAAGCGAGAGATCTGCACCCAACTCAGTGGGGAAGGCTCTGTCCCAACGAAACTCCTGAAGGACCAAACTGTGGTTTGGTGAAGAACTTCGCCCAGTATGCTGAAGTTAGTGTTGGATGCGATGAGGAGGAGGTTAAGAAGACACTATTCAGCTTGGGTGTTGAACCTATAAGGGGTGGTTGAATGAGGAAGTGTAGAGTTTACGTTAACGGAGCTTTAATAGGATTTCACGATGATGGACAAAAGTTAGCTGAAATGATTAGGGAGTTGAGAAGGAAGGGAAAGATTTCAGATCAGGTTAACGTCGCTTACTACCCAGATTCGAACGAAGTTAGGATAAATACCGATCCGGGAAGGGCGAGAAGACCGCTCATAGTTGTTAAGGATGGAAAGCCTTTGGTAACTGAAAAAGATATAGAGAAGCTCAAGAAAGGTGAGATAACGTTTTACGACTTGGTTAAGCAGGGAAAGATCGAATTTTTAGATGCTGAAGAGGAAGAGAATGCCTACATAGCTGTGAATGAGGAGGATTTAACCCCGGAACACACGCACTTAGAACTCGATCCATCGTTGATAGCTGGAATATGCTTGGGTTCAATCCCCTACCCAGAGTACAACGCATCTCCACGTAACACGATGGGTGCTGCAATGATAAAGCAGAGCTTAGGTTTACCGTATTCAAGTCTTCACTGGAGAACCGATACGAGAGGACACCTCATGCACTATCCACAGATCCCCATAGTAACTACCGATACTCAGAGGGAGATCGGATTCGATGAAAGACCTGCTGGTCAGAATTTCGTTGTTGCGGTTTTGAGTTACGAAGGTTACAACATAGAAGATGCTATAATTTTGAACAAAGCAAGCGTAGATAGGGGATTGGCAAGAACTCACTTCTTCAGAACGTACGAAGCTGAAGAGTTGAGGTATCCCGGAGGTCAGGAGGACAGATTCGAAATTCCACCTTCGGATGTTGCCGATTATAGAGGAGCGGAAGCTTACAAGAATTTGGATGAAGACGGTCTGATATTCCCCGAAACAGAAGTAGGTCCAGATGACGTTTTGATAGGAAGAACATCACCGCCGAGATTCCTCGAAGAGCCAACTCTCGGAATTTCACCGCAGAAGAGGAGAGAGAGTTCAATAACTATGAGGAGCAACGAGAAGGGTATAGTCGATGCGGTGTTTTTGATGCAGTCCGAAAGTGGTTCAAAGCTTGCAAAGGTGAGGGTTAGAGACCTGAGAATTCCAGAAATAGGCGACAAGTTCGCTTCGAGGCATGGACAGAAGGGTGTTGTCGGATTGATAGTTCCAGAGGAGGACATGCCTTGGACGGAATCGGGTATAGTTCCTGACATGATAATCAATCCTCATGCAATCCCATCGAGAATGACCGTTGGACACATACTGGAGATGATAGGTGGAAAAGTCGGTTGTTTGGAGGGTAGGAGAGTAGACGGAACCATATTCCACGGAGAGAAGGAGAAAGATTTGAGGGAAGTTTTGAAGAGATACGGATTTGTCCACACGGGTAAAGAGGTAATGTACGACGGAATAACCGGTAAGAGGTTTGAGGTGGACATATTCGTCGGCGTAATCTACTATCAGAAGCTCTACCACATGGTTGCGAACAAGATACATGCGAGGAGCAGAGGACCAGTGCAAATCCTAACAAGACAGCCCACAGAAGGAAGGGCAAGGAAGGGAGGTCTGAGATTGGGAGAGATGGAGAGAGATGTATTGATTGGGCATGGTGCTGCGTTGCTCTTGAAGGACAGACTGCTTGAAGAATCCGACAAGGTCGAAGTGTGGGTTTGTGCGAAGTGCGGTCACGTAGCAACTTACGATTACAGGAGGAACACCGCTTATTGCCATGTGTGTGAGGACGATAGCCATGTGTATAAAGTTGAGATGAGCTACGCATTCAAGTTGCTTTTAGATGAGTTGAAGTCCATGCTTATAGCACCCCGACTAATACTTGGAGATAAGGCATGAGGTGGTAATATGGTTCCAAAGAGGATTTCCGCTATCAGGTTTGAGGTTTTAAGTCCTCAGGAAATCAGGAGGATGAGTGTAGCTAAGATAGTCTCAGCTGAAACTTACGATGACGACGGATTTCCAATTGAAGGGGGATTAATGGATCCTCGTTTGGGAGTAATTGACCCCGGTTTGAGGTGCAGAACTTGCGGAGGTAAAGCGGGAGAATGCCCGGGACACTTTGGACATATAGAGCTAGCCGCACCTGTAATACACGTAGGTTATGCTAAACTCATAGCGAAGCTGTTAAATGCAACTTGTAGGGAATGCGGTAGGCTGAGATTGCCGGATAAGGTCATAAACAAGTTTTTAGAAGAAATAGAGAAGAGAAAGGAGTTGGGACAAGATTATGAGGAGATTGTCAAAGAAGTATACAGGAGAGCTAAGGCTGTAAAGAAGTGTCCCCACTGTGGGACTGAGGCTGTTGAAGTTAAATTCGAGAAGCCTACATTCTACTACATAGGTGAACACAAACTTACTCCTTTGGATGTGAGAGAATGGCTTGAAAAGATACCAGATGAGGATTTGCCAGTTCTGGGAATAGACCCCAAAGCCTGTAGGCCTGAATGGCTCGTAATTACAGTTCTTCCCGTTCCTCCAGTCACGGTAAGACCTTCCATAATCCTTGAGACGGGTCAGAGAAGTGAAGATGACCTAACGCACAAGTTGGTTGATATAATCAGAATAAATCAAAGGTTCTTAGAGAATAAGGAAGCTGGTGCTCCGCATTTAATATTGGAGGATCTCTGGGAACTTTTACAATATCACGTAACGACGTACATCAACAACGAGGTCAGCGGAATTCCTCCAGCGAGGCACAGAAGCGGAAGACCCCTCAAAACTCTTGCACAGCGTTTAAAGGGTAAGGAGGGTAGGTTTAGAGGTAGCTTAAGCGGTAAGAGAGTCAACTTCTCCGCAAGAACTGTCATAAGTCCTGATCCTTGCATAAGCATAAACGAGGTTGGAGTTCCGAAGGAGATTGCTGAAGAGCTTACCGTTCCGATCTACGTAACGGAAAGGAACATAGAAGAAGCCAGAGAGTACATACTCAGAACCGAACACCCGAAAGCGAACTACGTGATAAGACCGGACGGAAGGAGAATTAGAGTGATGGACACAAACAGAGAGGAATTAGCTGAAAAGCTCGAACCGGGATGGATTGTCGAGAGACAGCTCAAGGATGGGGACATCGTGCTGTTTAACAGGCAACCGTCTCTACACAGAATGAGTATCATGGCTCACTACGTGAGAGTTCTGCCCGGCAAAACGTTCAGACTGAATCCCGCAGTGTGTCCACCATACAATGCCGACTTTGACGGAGATGAAATGAACCTACACGTACCTCAAAGCATAGAGGCACAAGCTGAGGCTAAGATTCTCATGGCAGTTCAACAGCACATTCTCAGTCCGAGATTCGGCGGGCCTATCATCGGTGGTATTCACGATCACATATCCGGCTTATACTTACTCACGAGAGGAGAGAAGCTCTTCAGTAAGGAGGAGGTAATGTATCTGCTCGGTCCCTTTGATCTCAAGGAGTTGCCAGAGCCCAAGGTTGTCAAAGATGGAAAGCCCTATTGGACGGGCAAGCAGATATTCAGTGCGATACTGCCCGATATAACGCTTGAATTTAAGGCTGAAATCTGTAGGGGTTGCGATGAGTGTAAGAAGGAGAAATGCGAGTACGACGCCTACGTAATCATAAAGAACGGAGAACTGATAAGGGGAACGATAGACGAGAAGGCTGTAGGTGCTTTCAAGGGAATAATAATTGACGAAATAGTTAGGAAGTACGGAAACGACGTTGCAAAGAAGTTCATAGACGACATGACCCACTTGGCTATAAGAGCTATAATGCTCACAGGATTCACAATCGGAATAGACGATGAAGATTTACCGGAGGAGGCAATAGCTCAGGTTAAGGAGATAATAGCTGAGGCTGAGAAAAGGGTTATAGATCTCATAAAGGCTTACAGAGAAGGAAATCTTGAGCCGATGCCGGGTAGAAGTTTAGAGGAAACGCTTGAAATGATGATCATGCGTGAGCTTGGAAAAGCGAGAGACATGGCTGGAAGAGTGGCTGAAAGATTCTTAGGTTACAACAACCCAGCCGTTATCATGGCTGTGAGCGGTGCAAGAGGTTCGATGCTTAACCTTACTCAGATGTCCGCATGTATTGGACAGCAATCGGTCAGAGGAGAAAGAATCAACAGAGGATACACGTACACTAATAGAACTCTACCACACTTCAAGCCCGGCGATCTGAGTGCTAAAGCCAGAGGATTTGTAGAGAGTAGTTACAAGAGAGGATTGAATCCTATAGAGTTCTTCTTCCACGCTATGGGAGGTAGAGAGGGATTGGTCGATACCGCTTGCAGAACTTCGATAAGCGGTTATCTACAGCGTAGAATGATCAACGCTCTGCAGGATATAAAGGTCGAATACGATGGAACTGTCAGAGAGCAAACTTCAGAGACTGTAGTCCAGTTCAGATACGGTGAAGACGGTGTAGATCCCATGAAGAGCTTTAGAGGTAAATCCGTCGATATTGATAGGATAGTTAAGGAGATAATGGGTGGTTGAAATGTACGATGATCTTTTGAAGGATGTGCCCCTTCCCAAACACGTTAAGGATAACATAAAGAAGAAGCTTGAGGAGATAAAGGCTGATGAGGAAACGGCTAAAGAAATTATCAACAGATGCGTTGAGGTCTATTACAGGAACCTCGTAGAGCCCGGAGAGGCTGTGGGAATCGTTGCTGCACAGTCCATAGGGGAACCAGCAACGCAAATGACCATGAGAACGTTCCACTACGCTGGAGTAGCTGAGATTAACGTTACACTCGGTTTACCCAGGCTAATCGAGATTCTCGACGTAAGGAAAAAGCCTTCAACACCGATGATGACAATAAGACTCCTACCAGAGTACGCAAAGGACAAGGAGAAGGCGAAAGAAGTTGCAAGGAGAATCGAAGCCACGCACGTAACGGATGTAGCGGATATATCCGTTGATATATACGGTCTGAAAATAATAATTAAGCCTGATGAAAAGGCTTTGAAAGAAAAGGGTTTAACACTTGATAGCCTCAAGAAAACTTTAGAAAGAAAGCTGAAGATGGAGATAGAGGAAGAGAATGGTAACCTGATAATTCAGATTTCCCCAGATGTCGACAAGCCTTACAAGACACTCATGGACATATTCGATAAGCTGAAGAAGGAGGTAATAGCCGGAATAAAGGAGATCAAGAGGGTAATAATAAGAAAGGAAGGCGATGAGTACGTTCTGTACACTGAAGGATCCAATCTCAAAAAGGTAATGAAAGTAAAGGGTGTCGACTTCACGAGAACGCTAACGAACGACATATACGAGATATACGAGGTTTTGGGGATAGAGGCTGCGAGAGCTGCGATAATAAAGGAAGCCAAAGAGACTTTGGAGGAACAGGGTTTGAATGTCGATGTCAGGCACATAATGCTCGTAGCCGATGTCATGACAGCCGATGGTTATTTAAAGCAGATAGGTAGGCATGGTGTTGCAGGAGCTAAGCAGAGCATACTCGCAAGAGCAGCATTCGAGGTGACCGTAAACGTCTTACTCGATGCGGCTGTGAGAGGGGAGGTAGATTACCTGAAAGGTATAACCGAAAACATAATCGTCGGTCAGCCCATAAAGTTGGGGACGGGAGATGTGGAATTGGTGTACAAGCCTAAGAGGTGAAGGGTATGGACGTTGAGAAGGTGCTCAAGAAGGCTCTGAAGGGGAAGGTGTATTTGGGTAGCAAGAGGACCATAAAGGCTTTGAAGAGAGGAGAAGCTAAGTTGGTGATAGTGTCCGCGAACTGCCCGAAGGAAATCAAGGAAAAGATAGAGAGGTACAAGAAGGATGTTCCAGTGCTCGTTTATCCCGGGACAAACATGGAACTTGGTGCGGCATGCGGAAAACCCTTCAGCGTCGCATCTTTAGCTGTAATAGATGCGGACATAGAGTTGCTGACAGTCTAAACTTCAATTTTTGAGAGGGATAGGTATGGGAGTTAAGCTATCTGAAGAGAGTATAAGGTATTTGACCCTTTTTGAGAGTTTAACCGGAGCGAGTGTTAAGGACTGTATCGTTCAAGATGATAAAGTCATATTCGTTGTTAAAAAGGGAGATATGGGTTTAGCCATAGGGAAGGGCGGTATAAACGTTGAAAGAGCAAGGGAAATCATTGGAAAGAAAATTGAGTTGATTGAACATTCGGACAATCCTGAGGAGTTTATTGCAAACATATTCAAGCCTATAAAGGTTAGCGTGAAGATTATTGAGAAGGGTGGCAAAAAGATAGCTATTGTGAGTGTAAATCCACAGTACAAGGGTTTGGTGATAGGTAAAGGTGGCAAGAACATAAACAAGGCTAAGGAGCTTGCCAAGAGGCATCACGACATAGACGACGTCATAGTTAAATAGCGAGAAAGATTTTAAAAGCCGATAACGGGAGGTGATGGTCATGGGATACGGGTTATTCGCAGCAAGAAAACTGATCGAAAATAGGAAGAAGTTTAGGTGGAGCGATAAGAGATTCGTTAGAAGGATCCTCGGTCTGAAGGAGAAGGCTGATCCGTTGGAAGGTGCACCACAGGCGAGAGGAATAGTACTCGAAAAGGTTGGAATAGAAGCAAGACAGCCGAACTCAGCTATTCGAAAGTGTGTCAGAGTTCAGTTGATCAAGAATGGAAGGCAGGTTACAGCGTTCTGTCCCGGTGACGGTGCTATAAACTTCATAGACGAGCACGATGAAGTGATAATCGAGGGTATCGGAGGTAGAATGGGAAGATCGATGGGTGACATACCCGGTGTAAGATACAAGGTCGTGAAGGTAAACGGTGTGTCGCTTGAGGAGTTGGTAATGGGTAGAAAAGAGAAACCGCTCAGGTGATAGTATGAAATACGGATTCACGAAAGAGGAACTAAAGGTCTTCGGGAAATGGGATGTCGAAGAGGTCGTTGTGAACGATCCAGCACTGAAAAACTACATCTGCTTGGAACCGAGGTTCGTTCCGCATACACATGGAAGACACGCAAACACTCCATTTGCAAAGCAGAACGTCTTCATCGTTGAGAGGTTGATAAACAAGGTGATGAGGAAGGGTAGAAACACCGGTAAGAAGATGCTCGCTTACGACATCGTCAGAAAAGCTTTCGACATAATCTATCAGAGAACGAAGAAGAACCCGATCCAGGTGCTGGTAGATGCGATAATAAATGCAGGACCAAGGGAAGAGGTAGTCAGGCTCAAATACGGTGGTATTGCGGTTCCTAAATCGGTCGATACTTCTTCTCTTAGAAGAGTTGACGTCGCTTTGAGGAACATATGCGAGGGTGCGAGACAGAGGGCTTTCAAGAATCCTAAGAGCATTGCGGAGTGCTTGGCTGAAGAGCTGATCTTGGCTTCGAAGAACGACCCGAAGAGTTATGCCGTAGCCAAGAAGGAGGAAGTTGAGAGAATTGCGAAATCCGCAAGGTAACCTTTTTAAAATCTTCACCGTAGGTGTTGGGCTATGACGAGGGCAAAGAAGATGATCGACAAGATCAAGGAACTGATGTACATGCCAGAGAGGATCAGAAACATGGGTATAGTCGCGCATATCGACCACGGTAAAACTACGTTGTCTGACAACTTGTTAGCTGGAGCTGGAATGATCAGCGAGGAGTTGGCTGGGCAACAGCTTTACTTGGATTTCGATGAGCAGGAGAGGGAAAGAGGAATTACGATAAATGCCGCAAACGTTTCAATGGTTCACGAGTACAAGGGTAAGGAGTACCTGATCAACCTGATAGACACTCCGGGACACGTTGACTTCGGCGGTGACGTAACGAGAGCAATGAGAGCTGTGGACGGTGTAATAGTCGTAGTCGATGCTGTAGAGGGTGTAATGCCTCAGACCGAAACGGTTCTAAGACAAGCTTTGAGAGAGAACGTAAAGCCCGTTCTGTTTATCAACAAGGTTGACAGATTGATCAGAGAGCTTGAGCTTACTCCAGATCAGATGCAGGAGAGGCTTATCAAGGTCATAACTGAAGTAAACAAGCTGATAAAAGCGATGAAACCGGAGAAGTACAAGGAGTGGATGATAAAGGTTGAGGATGGAAGCGTAGCTTTCGGTTCTGCTTTGTATAAATGGGCTGTCAGCGTTCCAGCGATGAAAGAGACGGGCATAGGATTTAAGGAAGTTTACAAGTATCTGAAAGAAGACAACTGGAAGGAATTATCTAAGAAGTCTCCGCTCCACAGAGTTGTATTGGATATGGTCATAAGACATCTCCCTTCACCCATAGAGGCACAGAAGGAGAGGATTAAGGTTATCTGGAAGGGAGACATAAACAGTCCAGAAGGACAGGCTATGGTCAAATGCGATCCTAAGGGACCCGTAGCTCTGATGATAACGAAGATCATAGTCGATCCTCACGCCGGTGAAGTTGCTGTCGGAAGACTTTACAGTGGAACGCTGAAACCGGGAACGGAGCTATACATTGTCGACAGAAAGACGAAGAACAGGGTTCAGACCGTCGGTGTTTTCATGGGTCCGAAGAGAGTAGAGTTACCAGAGGTTCCAGCCGGGAACATAGTGGCTGTAGTCGGTTTGAGGGATGCCATTGCTGGTTCTACATGCTCAACGCTCGAAAACTTCACGCCGTTTGAGAGTATCAAACACATCAGTGAGCCTGTTGTAACGATGGCTATAGAGGCTAAGAATCCGAGAGATTTACCCAAGCTCATAGAGGTTTTGAGGCAGTTGGCTAAAGAAGACCCAACGCTCCACGTAACGCTCAATGAAGAAACGGGTGAACACTTAATAAGCGGAATGGGAGAACTACACTTGGAAGTTAAGGTTGAGAAGATCAGAAGAGAGAAGGGAATTGAGGTAATCACATCACCGCCAATCGTTGTGTTCAGAGAGACAGTCACAAAGCAATCACCAGTTGTCGAAGGTAAGTCACCAAACAGGCACAACAAGTTCTACATAGTGGTTGAGCCTTTGCCACAAGAGGTCATTCAGCTGTTCAAAGAGGAGAACATAGACCTGAGAAAGGTTGACAAGAAGGAGCTGAGAAAGAAGCTCGTAGAGGCTGGCTTGACCAAAGAAGAGGCGGATGGTATTCAGGATTACTATGAAGGTAACGTGTTCTGCGATGTTACAAAGGGAATTCAATACTTGCATGAAACTATGGAATTGATAATACAGGGATTCAGGGAGGCTATGAGTGCTGGACCTTTGGCTAAAGAACCCTGCATGGGTGTTAAAGTCAAGCTTGTAGACTGTAAGTTGCACGAAGATGCGGTTCACAGGGGACCAGCTCAGGTTATTCCAGCCGTGAAGGGGGCGATATACGCAGCGATGTTGCAGGCAAATCCGACTCTGCTTGAGCCATATCAGAAGGTGTTTATAACAGTTCCACAGGACATGCTCGGAAACGTCACGAGAGAGATACAGGGAAGGAGGGGGCAGATACTTGAGATGAGGTCTGAGGGAGATTTGGTTACAGTCGTTGCAAAAGCCCCAGTTAAAGAGATGTTTGGATTCGCAAATGCAATCAGATCCGCAACTGCTGGAAAGGCCATGTGGAGCGTTGAGCACGCAGGATTTGAACCAGTTCCGCAGGCTTTGCTTGAGCAATTCATAATGGAAGTTAGGAAGAGAAAGGGATTGAAGCTTGAACTGCCTAAGCCAGAGGACTTCCTACCCTAAAACTTTTATTTTTGCTTTCCAACTATTTTCATGCCTACATATCTATTCGGGGAGGACTCCTTTTTAGACTTCGCAAAGAGGAACGTCGAAGGTAAGGTTGCAGTCGTATCGAGCGATGTTGTAGATGTCGATATTGAGGAAATTGAAACGCATTTGGGTGTCAAAAAGCATTTCGTTGTAAAGTTCGCAATCTCCGCGGATGTTTTCAAAGACTTGGATATAGACAGCTTTGACGAGCTTTTGAAGTATGCTGTTGTTTTTGTTGAGAGGGATAAGTTGAGTGAGGAAGGAAAGAGGGCTATTCGATAGCCTGTATGGGCCCGCGGGGATTTGAACCCCGGACCTTGCGCTTATCAGGCGCACGCTCTAACCAGGCTGAGCCACGGGCCCTCAAGAAGAGGAAGGGTTCACAACTTAAATAGTTTACCATAACTTAGGGCATGGATATATACGTCTTGAGGTTGGGGCATAGACCCGAAAGGGACAAGAGGATTTCCACTCATGTAGCTTTAACTGCAAGAGCTTTTGGTGCTAAGGGGATATACTTCGATACTTACGATGAGAAAGTGTTTGAGAGCGTTAGAGATGTCGTAAGGAGATGGGGTGGTGACTTCTTCATAGAGCAAGCTAACTGGAAGAAGCTTCTGAAAGATTTTAACGGCTTGAAAGTCCACCTTACCATGTACGGTATCCCACTAATTGAAAAAATAGATGAAATAAAAAAGCATGAAAAAGTTCTTGTTGTAGTTGGAGCGGAAAAGGTACCATGGGAAGTTTACGAACTCTGCGACATGAACATCGCAATAGGGAATCAACCGCACAGCGAAGTTGCAGCTCTGGCTGTTTTCTTGGATAGGGTCTTGGATGGCTTGGTTTTTAGATTGGAGTTTGAAGATGCGGAGATAAAGGTCATTCCGTGTGAGAGAGGTAAGAGAGTAATAACCAAAAACTAAAAATACCCTACAGCCTAAATACTACTAAGCCCGGGTAGCTCAGCCTGGGAGAGCGCGCGGCTGAAGACCGCGTAGTCCCCGGTTCAAATCCGGGTCCGGGCACTCTTCTTCCCATAAGCAATTGCAATTAA
Source organism: uncultured archaeon (assembly GCA_964392755.1). Classification (GTDB taxonomy): domain Archaea; phylum Halobacteriota; class Archaeoglobi; order Archaeoglobales; family Archaeoglobaceae; genus Archaeoglobus_B. The sequence continues at coordinate 4,898 of CAYMRE010000002.1, read as the reverse complement.
TTAAATAATTTGAGTATAGCAATTCGATAAATCCTGATTTTCAAAAATCAACGACAATTTGCCTTCTCTTCCTTTTAGCACCTTCCCTAATCGCCCTAACAAAAGACTTTACCCTATCAACAGTGCTGTCCATCTCAAAAGCCGTTCCTATCTGAACAGCATCGGCTCCACATTCAATTATCTTCCCAGCCTCTTCAGGTCTTCTAACCCCTCCAGCTACGATGTAGGGAATACAAATCGAATTTGCAACATCTTTAACCATTTCAAGGGGGATGTGCCCCTCCTTGGGATTGCTTCCAGCATCGGTAACTATGAATCTGAAGCCCATGAACTGTCCAGCTAAAGCGTAGGCTGATGCCAACTTAGGTCTGTCTCTCGGAATTAGATCAGCTTCACCAACGTAACCTACGGTTCCACCCGGCTCGACAACTATGTATCCGACTGGTAGAGGTTCCAAGCCCAGATTTTTTATCAAATGGGCTGACTGCATCTGCGCTCTGGTAATCCAGTATGGGTTTCTCGAGTTCAGTAGGGACATGAAGTACAGAGCATCCGCATACCTCGTTATAGTCCCTATATTTCCGGGGAATAGGACCACAGGAATGTCGACGGACTTTTTTATCTCCTTGACGACGTAATCCAACGGCTCTCCCTGAACCCCTATGCTACCTCCAACGAGTATCACATCCGCTCCTCCTTCGTATACCCTTTCAGCAGTCTCAACCGCATCGTCTAAACTCTTGTAATCTAAGGGATCTATAACTCCAAACAACAGTCCTCCCTTATCAACTATGCCCTCCAAAATGTACCTTTCCACCTTTCCCCTCATTTAAACGCCTCCAGTAATCGACTACTTCCTTAATTCCATCCCAAATCTCTCTCGGATTGAAGCTCAAATCTTTCATAGCTTTTCTTATATCAAACACCCTGTCGCTCGTGAGCACCTTCACATGCTCCTCCAAGCCCAGTGGTTTGGCTAAGGCTTTGGCTAAGCTCTTTGGTATTTTTAGGATAAAAAACCTTCTCCTCAAAAGCTTGGCTGTAAACACCATTATGTCTTTAAGCTTCTCGGATTTCCCACATATCACGTAAACACCTTGAACGTCTTCTCTCAAAGCGTTTAGAAAGCATTCGGCTACATCCTCGACGTGAACGAAGGGAATTCTGTTCTCCCCACTACCAACAATCGGAACGAAACCCTTGCTGATTAGAGAGATCATCTTAATGTACTCGTCAAACTGAATTCCGTAAACGGTTCCAATCCTCAAGATGACGTGTTTTCTATGAGACGACACGATCTCCTCCGCAAGAGCCTTTGTCTTTGCGTAGTAGTTGTCGGGGTTTATTGGCGTTTCCTCATTAGCCATGTAAGGTGGATTTGATCCGTAGACCGCTATAGAACTGGCAAATACGATCTTTGCATCATCTGGCACTGCGTTGACGACTTTTTCCGTCAACTCAACGTTTCCCTTCCAGAGAGATTTCTTATCCTTGAATTTAACACTTCCGGCTACGTGCAGAACCGCCTTAGCATCTTTGAATACCTTTCTGAGATCCTCGACTTCGTAACTCGTTACGATCTCATTTGGTAATCCGCAACGCCTCCTTACAACCGCAATTCCGTTAACTTTACTCAAAACTACCCTTCCAATTCTCCCATTTGCCCCAGTGACGTAAATCATGTAAAGTGTCTGAGTACGAAGTCTGGGTTCCTCTTTCCAAAGACCTTTGTGATTTCACCAGCATTTACTACGAGTTGGGCTGGTGAAAATGCCGATGGATCTATTGCGTAGAAATCATCTCCAAACTCTTCGAAGCTTTTGCCGTAGTATGCTGTTTTGTCAAACGTTACGCTCTCGAACAGATCGCTGTAAAACTCCGCAATTATGTGAACACTGCCGTAGTAAGCTATGAAGTCGTTGGCTATGACACTCGTTTTCTCACAGACTGGCGGAATCGGACACTTACCCATAGCGTTTCTTATCGTTTTGACGTCGAATCCTAAGTTGCTCAACTTGAACAACGCAACCTCAACAACCCTTCCAACTATTTCTATTGCTCCCACGAGTGAATTCGGCTTAGTCACAAGCATGTAAACTTCGGATGTATCTACATCGCACTCGTAAGCTATGAACTCCGCAACATCCTCGTCTGGCAATCGATCAGCTTCAAGAGTTACAACCGCATACTCGGTATCATCCTCGTAGTTCAGCAATTCGAACACCTTTCTCGGTTTTAAAGATAGTGCCCTCGCAGGTCCACTTGCGTATCCTTTAAATCCGTTTACCTCAATTTTCCATCCAGCCATCTGACAGCCCAAGCAGGCTAAAGCAGGGTAATCGGTGTAAACGTAAACGAACGGAATTGAAACATCCTTAACATCCTCAAGCTGAATGTTCACACCAGCCAAACCACCCATAGATATTTGAATGAAGAACATTCCAGCATCGTAGCTACCCTTGGCGTTAACACCACAATCCACTACGGTAGCTCCGTTTCTCAGTTCGTGAACTTCGACACAGTAATCTTCAGCGAACTCCATCAAATCCTCAACTATCTGGTAAGCTCTCTCATTCACGCTCAACATCTTACCACCCTCCTGCAGAATTCAATTAACCCACCGCATTCTATGATCTCTTTGAGAAAGTCGGGAACGGGATTTATCGGATACTCCTCGTCTTTGGTAACGTTGATTATTACGTTTCTGTTCAGATCGAGCTTGAGTTCGTCGCCATCGTCTATCTCATCGGTATATTTGCATTCAAAGGCTGGTAACCCTATATTTATCGCGTTTCTGAAGAATATTCTGGCATACGACTTGGCGATTACGTGAACGCCCAAAGCCTTCAATGACAGAGGAGCATGCTCCCTACTACTTCCACACCCAAAGTTTTCACCCGCAACTATGAAATCACCCTCCTTAACGTTGTTGGCAAAATCTGGTCTGACGTTTTCGAAAACGTGCTTTGCAAGTTCCTTCGGATCGTTTATCACCAGATACTTGCCGGGGATTATTGCGTCGGTATCAACGTCATCCCCAAACTTCCAAGCTCGACCCATGCAGTTAATAATTCAGCTCGTATTTAGCGTTATCGCACAACTCCCCCGGAACACAGACGGGGTATATACCCGTTAAGCAGGCTAAGCACAAGTCATCCTCACCAAATCCGACGGACTTTACCAAACCTTTCAGGCTCAGATAAGCCAAAGTGTCTGCAGATATTGCTCTTCTAACGTATTCCAAATCACCGCTACTCGCTATCAACTCCTCTCTCGTTGACATGTCTATTCCAAAGTAGCATGGAGCCACTATCGGTGGACTACCGACTCTAAAGTGTACCTCCCTGGCTCCAGCACTTTTGACCATCTCAACAATTTTTCTTGAGGTCGTTCCCCTGACTATGCTGTCGTCTACAAGAGTGACTCTCTTTCCTTCGACGTTCTTTTTGACAACGTTCATCTTTATCCTAACCGAAATTTCTCTCAGCTTTTGCTCGGGCATTATGAAAGTTCTCCCTACGTATCTGTTCTTTATGAGTGCCTCGATGTAAGGTATTCCAGATTCGGCAGAGTATCCTATCGCACAAGTCGTTCCGCTGTCAGGAACCGGAGAAACTATATCGCAATCCACTACACTTTCCTTAGCCAAATTTCTACCCATCCTGTATCGAGCTTCATATACGGTAACACCGTCTATCACCGAATCGGGTCTTGCAAAGTAGATGTATTCGAAAACACATCTCGCACATCTCTTAGCCTTTGCAATTCTAACGAATTCAAGCTCTCCGTTGCTTATGATAACCGCTTCTCCCGGCTTAACATCTCTGATCTTGCTCAACTCAAGAGAGTCCAAAGCACAGCTTTCGCTTGCGATTACGTAACCTCCATCAAACTCACCTATGCAGAGCGGTCTAAATCCCAAAGGATCTCTATAAGCCAAAAGTGTGTCGTTTATCAAAGCTGTAATCGTGTAACTTCCTAAGAGCTTTTCCGTGAGAAGAGACAACGATTCGTAAAGATCGTGTTTCATCAAAAAGTTCGAGAGCAGTTGAGCAATAACTTCTGTATCTGACGTGGTAGCGAAAACTTTCCCTTCGTTCTCAAGGATCTCTCTGAGTTGGGAGTAGTTTACAAGGTTTCCGTTGTGTCCCAAAGCGATTTCACCAACTTTAGACCTTACGAGAATGGGCTGAGCATTCTCAAGCTTGGATTCACCTGTGGTTGAGTATCTAACGTGACCTATCGCAATCCTTCCCTTGAGCTTAGACAGTATGTTTTCTTTAAAGACCTCAGTAACTAAGCCCATTCCCTTGTGTACCCTAATTCCATCAGAGTAGACTGCAATCCCGGCGGATTCCTGACCTCTGTGTTGCAGTGCGTACAGCGAATAGTAGGCTAAAGTAGGTGTAAGTTCCCTGTCCTCACAGTAAACACCGATTACGCCACACATCTAAGTCCTGCATTTCTTCTTCTTGAGCCAGTTGTAGCTCCTGATCTTCTTGCTCCTACCGAACCCACAGTGTGCACAGTAACCCTTTCTCTTGTGGAAAGAGACTTTACCGCATCTTCTACACTTTACATGGACTATTTTTCTCCCCCTTTTACCCATCGCAGCCGTTCCGTCCGACATGGCACATCACTCCGACGGTGATACGAAAACTACCGTATCTCCCCTAATTACGACACTACCCAACTTCCTAACAACCTCACCGTTCTGAATTTCCTCGGCATTCTCAAGAACGATGTTCATGTGTATGTCGTAGCCGTTTAATATACCTCTAAACTCCCTACCCCCCTTCAGCCTTACGAGTACCGGTGTCTGTAAAGCCTTGTTTAGCACATCGAGAGGTCTTTTTGCCATTGTCCAACGTTCGAGGGACACTATTTAAAAATATCGT
>CAYMRE010000001.1:0-51809 GCA_964392755.1 uncultured archaeon | reverse complement strand
TTAAGTTTCAGCCTTGCGGCCGTACTCCCCAGGCGGCGGGCTTAACGGCTTCCCTCCGGCACCACCGGAGCTCGTAGCTCCGGTGACACCTAGCCCGCATCGTTTACAGCCAGGACTACCCGGGTATCTAATCCGGTTCGCTCCCCTGGCCTTCGTCCCTCACCGTCGGACCCGTTCCAGCCGGGCGCCTTCGCCACAGGTGGTCCTCCCGGGATTATAGGATTTCACCCCTACCCCGGGAATTCCCCCGGCCTCTCCCGGTCCCTAGGCTGGCAGTATCCCCCGGAATTCTGACGGTTAAGCCGCCAGATTTCCCGGGGGACTTACCAGCCCGGCTACGGACGCTTTAGGCCCAATAATAGTGGCCGCCACTCGGGCCGCCGGTATTACCGCGGCGGCTGCCACCGGCCTTGCCCGGCCCTTGCTGTGGGGTGCTTTTTAGGCACCCCGACAGCCCGCGCGATGCGCGGGCACTCCGGCTGACCCCGTCGCGGTTTCCCGCATTGCGGAGGTTTCGCGCCTGGTGCGCCCCGTAGGGCCTGGACCCTTGTCTCAGGGTCCATCTCCGGGCTCCCACTCTCATGGCCCGTACGGATCTTCGGCTTGGCGGGCCGTTACCCCGCCAACTACCTAATCCGCCGCAGCCCCATCCTCGGGCTGTGCCACCCCTTACGGGAGTGGCACACTTTCGGGGATGGGGGAATTCCACCACCCATCCCCTATGGGGGTTTAGCCCCAGTTTCCCGGGGTTATCCCCCTCCCGAGGGTAGGTTGGCCACGTGTTACTGAGCTGTCCGCCGGTGCGCGAACCCCGAAGGGTCCGCGCCCCATGACTACCATGGCTTAGTCCCAGCCGGATAGCAGCGGCCTCTGGCAGGATCAACCAGAATTGGCGGGGGAGGGACGGTGAATACGTCCCACGCCCACCGGTCTACCCTGCTGGCAAGCCCATCTTGGGCGTGCGCCTTTGCACGCCCTCACCACCTATACCGCGGGTGGGAACTCTACCCCCCATCCTGGGCCTTACGCCCTGTCGGGGTCCTTGCCGGACCCGCGGTTACTACATATGTTTGCACTTTCAAGATTTATAAGACTTGTGCTCAAGTCTTTCAGATGTGTTCTTGCCGTAGAAGGCACGGATATATAAATCTTTTGCGTGAGTTGCGTTAAATACAAAAATTATCAGTTTGAGTTCAAAATCGATGATAGACCTACATGTCCACTCGGTGTTTAGTGATGGCGAATTGATACCATCTGAAATAGTTAGGAGATGCGCACAGATCGGATACGAAGGTGTCGCAATAACTGACCACGCAGACTTCTCAAACATACCACTGATCCTAAGATCGCTTGAAAAACTAAAGGATGTAAGGGACGACTACGAAATTCCCCTCTTAATAGGGGTGGAGATAACGCACGTTCCGCCCAAACTGATAGGTAGAGCTGTAGAGATGGCTTGGAAGGAGGGTGCAGAGATAGTAATAGTTCATGGAGAAACTATAGTTGAACCAGTTATGGAAGGAACAAACTACTACGCTGTTCAGGAGGAGATTGACATCTTGGCACATCCTGGATTGATTGATTTGAAGACTGCAGAACTTGCCAAGGAAAATGGGGTGTATCTCGAAATTACTACAAGAAAGGGACACTGCTTGACCAACGGACATGTAGTTAAAGTGGGGACTTACGTAGGATGTAAATTCGTTCTGAATAACGATGCACACAGTCCAAGCGATTTCGTAAGTGTTGAACTTGCTGAAAGGATATTGAAGGGAGCAGGAATAGAAGACACCGAAAAAGTCTTTGAAAATTCAAGAAAAATACTGAGAAAGAGGTTGAAGTGAGCAAAAGACTTAAGATACGTATGGATACGTATTAACATGGAAAAAAGAAAACTTCAAGTCGTTGGTGGCTCAAGTTACATGATAAGCTTACCTAAAGACTGGGTTAAGCGAAACAACCTTAAGAGGGGCGACGAAGTACTTCTTCTCGAGTTTGATCGCAGTTTGAAGATAATCCCACCGCGTAATAGTGAGAATAGAATAACCGTCAGATTGCCGAAGATGGATGAAGGATACATGAAAAATTTCTTTTATAGTCTGTATATACAGGGAGCGGATGAGATTATCGTCGAAAATGTAGATGTTAATTTGATAGATAAAATAAGAGAGTGTATAAAAAACCTTGTTGGAATGGAGGTTATAGATGTTGACTCAAATAGGGTGGTCATTAAGTGTCTAACTACATCGTTTAACGTTAAGGAAGCCATAAGAAGACTTTGTCAAATAGTATTCGACATGTTCGAGAACGTAGAGCTAATTTCCAGCAACAAAACTACTTCTGAAACTGTCGAGAAGTTAGAGGAAGATGCGGATAGATTCTACATCCTTGCATTAAGGATGATATATAAAAACGTGTTTGAATCTTCGAGCATTGACGATTTGGTTGTAAACATCGAATCACGAGCTATTGCAAAGTTGTTGGAAGAAATTGCAGATTCCCTTTACGATATTTCCACAGATTACTACTTCTGCAGTGAATTTTTTGAAATATTTCGAAATTTGAAAAAACTGTTCAACATAGCGGTTGACGTTTACTTTAAAGGGGACACGATTATGAGCAGAAACTTGATAGACATGGCAAATACAGTCGAAGCATGCATCCTCGCACTGAAGGAGAAATCCTACTGCGAGATTGGACCCTTGCTTGAAATATGTAGGTATATAAAGTCCATGGGTGAAATGACTTTCAATACCGCTGTATGTAAAGAGGTGAGATCGTGATAACCGATAAGGTGAAGAGGTTGGTTGAGGATTACAGAAATGTAACGATCGGTATATTCGGTTCTCATTCAGCAAAAGAGATCGGAATGTCCGCAAAGGCTTGGGGATTTAAGACGGTTGTTGTTGTTCAAAGAGGAAGAGACAAGCTCTACACGAAGTACAATCGTTGGCTTTACGATGAGTTCATAATTCTCGATAGCTTCAAGGACATGATAAACGATGAAGTTCAGGAAAAGTTGAGGGAGATGAACACGATATTCATTCCAAATAGAAGCTTTGCAGTTTACGTGGGTTATGATGAAATAGAAAAGGAATTCGAAGTTCCAATATATGGTAACAGATACCTTCTGAGGGCTGAAGAGAGAAATTACGAGAGAGGACAGTACTACCTACTCAAGAAAGCAGGTATAAGGATTCCAAAGGAGTTTAAGTCGCCGGAGGAGATCGATCGCTTGGTAGTTGTTAAAGTTCAGCAGGCCAAGAATCCTTTAGAGAGGGCTTTCTTCTACGCAAACTCTCCGGAGGATTACTACAGACAGGCTGAAGAACTTATAAAAGCTGGAGTGATAGATGAAGAAGGTTTAAAGAATGCGAGGATTGAGGAATACGTTTTAGGTGCGAGATTCAACGCGAACTTCCACAGCTACGCCTTGAAGGATGTATTTGGCGACTTTGATTTTGTTGGTTTTAGTGACAGAAGACAGGTGAATCTTCAGGGATTCCTGAATTTACCAGCCAAAGACCAGCTTAAAATCAACGTTCCAGTGAAAAACGAGGAGATAGGTCACTTTGGAGTCACGATGAGAGAGAGCAAGCAGGATATGGTCTACGAAACCGCGGAGAAGTTCATAAGGATTTGCGAGAAGGAGTATCCACCCGGAATAATCGGTCTATTTGGGTTACAAGGTGCCGTAGCCTATTCACCAGAGGACGATACTAAGCTGGAGTTCGTAGTCTTTGACGTCTCTATGAGGGTACCGGGAGATCCCTGCATAGGACCAACATCACCTGAAATGAGAAACCTCAGCTTAAAGCATGGAGTAAGAATTGAAGATCCGTTGGATCTGACGATGATGGAGATAAAGAGAGCTTTAGCTGACGGAAGGTTACCAGAAATAGTAACTTAGAGCGTGAACAGCTTGTACTTAGTATCGGGATTTTGAAGCTCGTAGATTATACGCTGGATCACGCATTTAACTGGATCGATCTTAATTCTTTTTGCAATGTCTTCAAAACTCTTGAAGGGTTCCTTTTTCCTCTCTTCAATTATCGCCCACATTGTCTTCTTCCCTATTCCGGGTAAAAGCTCAAGTTGATGAAGCTTTGTAGTTATGGATTCCGCCTTATTGAAAAATTCTACAAATCTATCCTCCTGTTGCTTAACCATTTGCTCGAGAACGTAAGGTAACTCGGATTTTGCCGTAGCGGTTAATTCCTCATATCTTAATCTTCTCTTTATCTTGTTAACAACATCCCTCTGCATCAGATCTTTACCTATATAAACTCTATCTCCGACGAGGGGATTCTTATCCTTCTTAACGCTAACCTCCAAAAGCGTGAAATACTTCTCACCAACAACCTGAGCCAAAGGCTCCCTCTTATGCAAGGGTCTTTTATCATCTGGATGACCGTAGGGCAGGAAATCCAATACGTAAGCATAATCTTCAAGCTTCTCTTTATCGATCTTCCTGCCCTTCTTCATTTGATCACCTATACTTGTCGATAACATCCAAAATCTGCTCAATCTCTTCGGGGCTTAACGTAATCTTTTCCTTAGCGTATATTATCCTAACTTCATCTGGAATTCGAGGCATTATATCGACGAGCTTAACGGCTATCTCCTTGTTAGGAACTTGTGGAAGCTTCAACAATTCTTCAACTAACTCCTTAGCTTTATCAGCTGGCAATCTGGCGAATGTCCTAAGATGCTTTAAAGCCCTCCTTGTCTCAAATAAGAGTTCCGCTCTTTTCTGCCTCTCCTCCGCTATCTTTTCCATCAACTCTTTAGCCTCAGCTATTGTTATGTAATCGAACTCCTTAACTTCTTTAAACATGAAAAACACCTCCAAAAAAGTTAAGATTTCTGGGGCTTGAGATGTTCGGGTCTTACAAAGAGTGTCTTGTAAGAGTTGCCATCTCTAACTCTTACTAGGTATGCCCTACCCCTCTGCCCTATTACCACTCCAGTCCTGCCTTGAAACCTCGGATGGGGCATTCCCTTGTGAACAGCTGGATCAATATCGATGTGGACTCTATCCCCAACCTCAAACGTCTGCAAAGCCCTACTGATCTTTATTCCTTTCTCCCTTATCTTCTTTCTGAGCTTTCTTCCAGATTTGAACCTGAAACCGTGAGACTTCCAACCCATCTACATCCCCCCTTCTCCCTGACCCTACATGTATTTAACCTTTTAGTATCTCTTCGAACATGCTCAAATACTTCGAAGGTCTATAGAGGAACTCGAGTTTACTCAAATCCCTCACAAGCTTGTACATCTCCTCACTCTTCCTCAATCCCAACTCTTTCGGTATTTTGGGCTTAACAAACCTTAAATCCGGGACTTCCCCATAATTTGGATTTTTAATCCATCCGTCTTCGGTGTAGTAGTAACATGCTCCTTTCAAGCGTTCGTAAGGCTCGTAATTGGATTTGAAGTGTCTGTAAACCCAGTTCGCCATCTTAAGCTCTTTGTTTGAGGGGTTTATTGTTACATGACCGTAGTTTGGAGGAATTATGACCTTATCCCCCTCTCCAGCCTCAACGGCAACCACATCGACGACTTTATCCCCTTCGACCTTCTGAAGTAGGTATATCGCCTCCCCCTTCAGAACCTCGTAAATCTCTGTGTAGCTCAAGTTGTCTTCAGCAGGAGGATGGTAGTGACCAAACGTCTTTATGAACTCCTTACCTATCTTCTTTGGAGGGATTACGGTTATGTCAAACCTCAGCCCATGCTCTTTAATTGTCTCGTGATCTTTCTTGCTGTAGTAAACATCTCTGAACATGTAGTAGGCGGGGAAATTCTCTTTAAGGTCTTCCGGATAAGCGAGAACCGGTTTGAGATCGTAAGCCCATCTAATGTCAGCTTTGAATGTCCTCCCGCCAATCTCGATTTCCATGAGTCCTTAAGAACTCGTAAGAATATAAAGATTGTTAAGCGAATCAAAAGAATTTTAAAAGTTCTCAGACGTTCAAGTGGTATGATCGTTGCGCACACGCCAGATGCGGATGATGCTTTCATGTTCTACGCCATGATCAGCGGAAAGATCAAAACGAGATTGAAAATCGAGCACCTGATAGAGGATATAGAAACTCTGAACAGAATGGCATTCGAAGGAAAGTTAGACGTTACCGCTCTATCCGTTCATGCGTACGCTTACCTTGAAGATAGATATAGGATACTTTCGGCTGGAGCCAGTGTAGGTGATGGTTACGGACCGATAGTAGTTGCTAAGAGGGATATGGAGCTTGAAGGTAAAAGGATAGCCATCCCGGGGAAATATACAACGGCAACACTACTTTTAAAGCTTGCTTTGGATGACTTCGATGCTGTGGAGATGAGATTCGACAGGATAATCGATGCTGTAAAGAGGGGAGATGTTGATGCCGGTCTGCTCATACATGAAGGTCAGATAACGTACGAGATGCACAACCTTGTAAAAGTTCTTGATCTATGGGAGTTTTGGCATGAAAGAACAGGCTTGCCCCTCCCTTTGGGTGTAAACGTGATAAGTAGAGATATTCCCGAAGAAGATCAAAAGGAGTTCCTGAGGGTGATGAAGGAAAGTATAAGGTACGCTTTGGAACATGTGGAGGAAGCAATCGACTACGCCATGAATTATTCGAGAGGGATGAGCAGGGATCTCGTAAAGAGATTTGCAACCATGTACGTGAACGAGTACACTTACGAGATGCCGGAGAGCGTAGTAAAAGCAATGGAGAAGATGTTCGACATGGCTGAAAAGAAGGGGTTGCTGAAGAAACCAAAATTAGACATTCTCTTTTGATCTCACCGCAACTCCAAACTTTCCGTCCATTTTAAGTTCTTCTGAAAGTGTTTTATCTTTGCTTCTAAGAACGTTTATATCACGGATTGCTATCGGATCAAATAGAGGTTTCATCCTAAAGGGCGATAAAGTTAAAAGAAGTTGAGTACGATGCCCATGCAAAGAAAATAGAGTTCAGAGAAAGACCGAGTATAGAGGTGGGAAGATAGACCTCGAAAAGCTTAAAGAGTTCGTCTTAGTTAGGCAGAACGAGGATGGTGGATTCTGTTTTTGCAAACCACTCGAATCCACACTTCCGGAGACGTTCTACGCTGTAAGCATACTTAAAGCTCTGGGATGTGCCGTGCCCAGAAAAGAGAATTTGATAGACTTTCTCGAAAGAAATCTTAGAAGGAGCGCATACTCAATTTATTACACCTTCAAAACCTTAGAGGCTCTTGGCATACAACCGCCGAGAGATTATGAGGAATGGATAATATCTAAACTCCTGAGTTTAACAAAAACGGTATCCAAAGTTAGACTGAGATCAGGTGGTATTACGGCTACTTACCAGTTCGATCTACCCAACGTTTTGAAAGACGTTTACGTATTAGCGGAGTCTCTAAGGACTTTAAGTAAGAGTGTTCCAGAAGAGGTTGTTACATTCGTGAATGGGTTTAGAAAGCGGAATGGGTTTGGTGTAAACTTTCCGAACTTGAAGGACACATTCTACGCTGTAAGTATCGTAGGTTGCACAGACGGCTTGGTAGAATTCGTCATAAGACATAGATGCGATGGAGGATTTGCCAAAAGTCCAAACTCGTATCCTCCCTACTTGGAGGAAACGTACTACGCACTCTCGATTCTCAAGTTATGTGGCGTAGACTACAGTGATTTCTACACGTACGATTTCGTCGTAAGCTTACAGAATAAAGATGGAGGCTTTAGGAGAAGCATTTATTTAGGAGTTTCAACGCTCGAATTCAGCTACTATGCGGTGGAGTGTCTGAAATGCTTAGGGATGCTTTAATCGTTGGAGTTGGAGGGTTTGTAGGGGCTGTAGCAAGGTACATCGTCTCTGGCTTAGTTCAGGACAACTTCAATTTCCCAGTTGGAACCCTGTTTGTAAACGTGGTTGGTAGCTTCCTTCTAAGTTTCATAATGTATTCCACAGAGTACGCTGGTTTATTTAGCGATGAAACGAGAATATTTCTAACGGTAGGAATTTTGGGATCCTTTACGACTATGTCCACGTTTAGCTACGAGTCGTTCAGATTGCTTGAGAGCGGGGAAACTAAAGCGTTCATTTTGAACGTCATCTCAACTGTACTGCTAACACTGACCGCTGTGTTTTTAGGTAGAGGTCTTGCTCTATCTGTATGGCGGAAACTATGAAGAATCCAGTTCTACTTAGGATATACGTCGGAGAAAACGACAGATGGAAAGGAAAGCCTTTATACAAGGCGATAGTCGAGTTAGCAAAGGAGAATGGGTTAGCAGGGGCTACAGTACTCAGAGGGTTAGTCGGATTCGGAAAAGCCAGTATATTGAGAACGCCATCCATACTGAGACTATCAACGGATTTACCAGTTGTGATCGAAATAGTCGATGAAAAGGAAAAGATAGAAGAGATTAAGCCTAAAATACTGGAAATGGTTGAGAGGGGACTCGTAGTTGAGATGGATGTCAAAGTTCTGCTCTACCGCTAACTCCTTCCTAATATCATAGTCCTAAACCTGTCGGCAGATCTCGCCGCATAGTTGGCTATCTCACCCAAATGCACAACCCAAAGAACTGCCAACTGAATATCTACGGGATTCATGTCGGAGTTGAAGAGCATGTTCAGCAAACCTATCTGAATCAGATCACATTCGTGCTCGTGTTCTTCAACTCTTTTAACATGTTCCAACGCTTCTTCAACTTCCCTCTTTGAGAATGACGAAGCTACGAGTCTCGAAATGTGCTCTATCAGTTCCTCATACTCGTTTATCGTCTCCATCAACTTTGAAAGTAGAACACCGAACTCCTCCATTATTCTGTTGGGGGCGCTTATCCTTCTGAACGTTAACATGTGCCCAACATGCTCGCAGTAGTTTATTATTCCATCTTGAACCTCTAAGAAGTTAAGTAGATCGTGCCTATCTACCGGTAGAAGCAGTGATGACTTCACCTTACTCCTAATCTCTTCCTTAATTATGTCCGCCTGATGCTCAAGGGAATCTATCTCTTCTCTCAACCTCTCAACTTCATCCATATCGTTAACTCTGTAAGCCTCAAATTGCTTTTCCAGCAAACCGACCGCCTTCGCTGCAAGCTCAGCATGCTTTCTAAGGTCTTCAAATGGAGAGTATCCAAACACATCCGATATACTCCTCACGAACCTCATATGAAGATCACCAATATCGTGTATATTGCTATCGAGAGTACGCAAGCTACAGGAACCGTCAGTAACCAAGATGCTACAATTCTCTTAACCATCTTTAAGTTTACGCTTGCCAACCCTCCAGCCAAACCGACACCTATCACACTACCTACAAGCGTGTGTGTCGTTGATATGGGCATGCCAAAGTACGAAGCTAACAGCACGGTTGTTGCCGTAGCGAATTCAGCTGAGAATCCCCTCGTAGGTGTAAGTTCGGTTATCTTCTCTCCAACGGTCTCTATAACCTTGTAACCCCAAGTTGCAAATCCTATGGATATACCCAATCCACCTATTAAAAGAACCCATACGGGAGTTTCCTGACCCCAATAACCCAAAGCTGCGGCTATGGGACCTGTAGCGTTGGCAACATCGTTGCTTCCGTGAGCAAACGCCACGTAACAAGCTGTACCAACCTGAAGGTATCTAAACACCCTCTCTATTGCATCCAAATCGAATCTATCGAAAAGTGCAAGTCTTATAATGGAAAATATTGCGAAAGCCAAAAGGGCACCAAAGATCGGCGAAATAATCCAACTCAAAACGATTTTACTCATTACACCCCAATTTATCTGATCAATATTCAGTTTACCTTGAGAAACCGTAGCCAAACCGAATCCAAGCACGGCTGCAACTATGGAGTGAGAAGTTGAGACGGGAAGTTGGAAGTAAGTCGCAACTGTGATGAATAAGCCTGCGGAGAGCAAAGCTGACAAAGCACCGACAACTACGAGATGTTGATCCAGCAATCCTATTGGAACGATTCCCTTCGCTATCGTGTGCGTAACTCTGTGACCAAAGAAGAATGCACCGCAGAACTCCATAATTGAACCAACCAATATAACTTGCTTAAGTGTCAAGGCTTTACTGCCGTAAGATGTAGCCATTGAATTCGCTGCATCGTTTGCGCCGATGTTCCAAGCCATGTAAAGTCCAGCGAGTACGGTCAGTGCGAACAGTAGTTCCATGACGAAAGCTTGACGTTCTGTTAATAACCTTTCTATTTTTCCTGTACGAAGCTCTTGTACTTACCGGCGTTTATGTACTCTTCAACTTTCCTTATAAAGCGATCGTTTGTTCTAAGAACGGGTATTATTGTCATATCACCCCTAATATCCCTTATACGGTTTACGTACTCAACAACGTCATCGTTGCCGTAATACAGAACCCAATTTTTGAAGTCTCCAACTTCGCAAAAAGAGGCGTAAGTTATCAACTCAACTATTGCAAACTTTCCATCGATTATGCCGTGAAGAGTTTCGTAGTCTATAAGAAACAGCCTTCCGTTCGAGTAGAACAACCTTTCCGCCTCCAAAGCGATAGCCTGCCTCACAAATTCGTCTAAGCTGAACATCTCAGGCTCGTCGAGCATCACTGGTCCTATGTATACTATCTGTTTCTGTTCCATGTTCGCAGTTCATGTAAGTCTTAAAAAACTTTTATTGCCAGCCCATCCTCACAAACTACCTCAATCTCACCATCGTATCCTATCCTTGCGTAGCAGTTGTAAAGCTCAACCCAATCTCCTATATCCAAATCCCGATACAATTTAGCGTTATCGCCAAACAAAACGACTCTAATCCTTCCACTCTCATCTGATATATGGATGATCGCCATTTTCTTACCCTTAACCATCCTTTCCCCAGAAAGACCGCTTACTCTACCTCTTAAATTCACAAGCTTGAGCGGTACTACACTCTTAATCCTACTCCACATTTCACCAACTTCAACCTTTCCCAACTTGCGATAGCTGAGTACGAAGAACTTCTCACCCTGATTAAATCCCCTAACCTCTATCAAATCCCCTCTATCGCATTCCACATTTCCAACACAGTTCCAAACAGAATTTCCAACGGCTAAAGCAAATCTTGAGCCGTTTTTTCCCAAGAAAATACCCTGCACGGTTCTGCTAACATCACCGATCACTTCAAAGTCCCTCTCACTTCTAACAACCTTCGACTTAATCCTAACGAGATAACCCAACTCGAACCTATCCTTACAGCATTCGAGAGGGACATCGTAAACATCATCACCCCTTCTAATCTTCAAAACATCGCCAACCTCAATGACGATTCCTTCAACCCTAAAGCTCTCTTCGAGATCTATCCTCTCCCCCTTAGCATACCTAACCAACAGTTCAAAAGTATCTTCATCTAAAAGATCGCCGAAATGCTCTCTGAGCTCTTCTTCCATGGGGATACATCATCAACATTTTAAAAATGGTTGCTCTACGAAGAACATGGAAACGATAACGAGTGAAGAAATGGCTGTTTTGGATATAAACTGCGAATACTTTGGTCTCTCAAGGCTTCAGCTGATGGAGAACGCTGGAAGAGGACTGGCTGAGGAGATCGTTAAGAGATTCGAGCCTTGCAAAGCGTTAATTTTCGCTGGGTTGGGAAACAACGGAGGAGATGCCTTTGTCTGTGCGAGGTTTTTGAAGGACTTTGATGTGGAAGTATTCCTCTTAGGCAGAAGTAGGGACATAAAGACCGACATTGCCAAAAGAAACTTCGAGATTCTCAAAAAAGCAGGCTACAAAATAACCGAGATTAGAGATGAAATCCCAGAGTTTGAAGCTGACATTATCATCGATGGAATGCTCGGAACCGGTGTTAGAGGAAGGCTGAGAGGGATTTACGCTAAGGCAGTTGAGGCTATAAACGAATCAAAAGCCTTCAAGGTTGCAGTTGACGTCCCGACTGGCTTGAACCCCGATACTGGCGAGTTCGAGCTTTGCGTAAAAGCCGATTTAACGGTAACTTTCCACAAGCCCAAACCGGGACTTTTGAAGGCTAAAGATGTCGTTGGAGAGCTTGTTGTGAAGGATATCGGAATTCCAAAGAGCTTCGAGAATTTGGCTGGAGTTGGGGATGTTAAGAAAGTTTACAAGAGGTTTGAAAGCGGACATAAGGGTGTTCACGGGAGGATTGCGGTTATAGGAGGAATAGGATACACCGGAGCAGTAGCTTTAACGTCTTTGGCATGCTACTACGCTGGAGCGGATTTGGTTACAACTTTGGTTCCCAAAGACGTTAAGAACGTCGTTGCAAGCTTCTCACCAAACCTGATAGTCAGAGAACTCGATTTGAGTGACTTAAACGGCTTAAACGAGCTTATGAAGAAGCATCACGTTGCAGTTTTGGGAATGGGTGTTGAAAGGAGTGACGAGTTTACGGACTTCGTTGAAGAGTTTTTAAAGCTTGAGAACGTCGAAAAGGTTGTTTTGGATGCCTCAGCTATAACGAAAGATATTCCTGAGGATGTCGAGTGCATCATGACTCCCCATGCAGGGGAGTTTAAGAGGGTATTTGGAGAACCGACACTTGAGAACGCCATGAAAGTGGCTAAGGAGACCAATTCCGTGATTCTGCTCAAGGGTAGGGAGGATGTAATAACCGACGGTGAAAGGGTAAGGTTCAACAGAACTGGAAACGCCGGTATGACCGTTGGAGGGACTGGAGATGTTTTAGCTGGAATTGCTGGTGCGTTTTTAGCTTTGAAC
Source organism: uncultured archaeon (assembly GCA_964392755.1). GTDB lineage: Archaea > Halobacteriota > Archaeoglobi > Archaeoglobales > Archaeoglobaceae > Archaeoglobus_B. Next base: position 39,116 of record CAYMRE010000001.1, on the reverse strand, counting down.
GATGCTTTTTGGAGTGCTTCAGCCTCAGCATTTGTGAACGGCTTGGCTGGAGACTTGTGCTTCGAAGAAAAAGGTTACAATTTCACAGCTGTTGATTTGCTTGAGAAGATACCGATAGCGATTAAAAGGTGTTTGGAGTTCGTTTAATATGCCAAACTTCAAGCTCGTTGAAGAATCTGCAAAGAAGATAATCAACATGGAGGTCAGAGGTGCGAGCAGGATAGCGAGGTTTGTTGCGGAAACTTTAAAAGAATTTGCGAAGACTGTTGAGAAGAATTTTGACGAAAACATGAGAAAAGCGAGCGAAATCCTCATGAATACACGCCCAACGGCTGTCAGCCTCTTCAACGCCATAAACTACATCATGATGTACAAGGGAGAGAACGATGAGGAGAAGAGAACAGATGCTATAATGAGAGCCGAAGAGTTCATAAGGTGGGTCGATACAGCCAAGCAGAAGATCGGGGAGATAGGAGCTAAGAGGATTAAAGACGGTTGGACTATTTTAACGCACTGCAACTCCTCAACTGCTTTAGCGGTGATAAAAACCGCCTTCAGACAGGGTAAAAACATAGAGGTGATTGCCACGGAATCCCGACCACGTTATCAGGGTCATCTGACGGTTAAGGAGCTTGCAAAGGAGGGGATTCCAACCACGTTGATAGTCGATTCAGCCGTTCGCTACTTCATGAAGGATGTAGATTGCGTTATAGTCGGTGCAGATACCATTACCGTAAATGGAGCTTTGATAAACAAGATAGGGACATCTCAGATCGCATTGTGTGCTAAGGAGTCGAGAGTTCCGTTTATGGTTTGTGCAGAAACTTACAAGTTCAGTCCAGCCACGCTCTTCGGTGAACTTGTCGTCATAGAGGAGAGAGATGCGAAAGAGGTTGCCCCTGAAGAAATCCTGAATTTGGGAGTTAAAGTGAGGAATCCTGCCTTTGACGTAACTCCGAGGGACTACATCGACCTCATCGTGACCGAAATAGGTGCTATTCCACCAGAGATGGCTTACGTAATAATAAGGGAGAGGTTGGGTTACGGCTTGGAGATGGGAGAGCTTAAGGTTTCCGCTAAGCACTTCGACTGAGGGATAACTATGAGAAGACTTTATTTTTCAGTTGCAATATTTGTTTGTGCGGTTTTGATCGGAATTGTGCTTTTCTACACGACCAAACCCGTAGAACTAACTTGGAAAGTTAAATATCAAAATCACACGGTCATTCAGAGGAGCGTTTTAGAGTTTTACGATGGGGAAAGGGATTTGGCACATCTAACCGTTGACTCATTCGGAGAAAAGGTAAGATTCAGTCTCTGGCACAGGGAAGGAACGATTGTAAAAACGCTCAAAATTAAAATCACACCCGATACACCTTCCGAAATTTACCTGCTGTCACCTCCGTTCGGTTGGAAATCTATGAGTTACCATCAAAGTAGAGATGGACTCTCAAGTGTTTTTGAATCCGAAGACTTGGGAATTCAAGGGGAAGGTACGGTTACACTTGAGTTTCTCGTAATGGGGTTGAACTCGAAGAACGTTTCGATCTACTATCAAGTCGAATTCAGCATGGAGGAGGGTTTAAAGAGGTTTGTTGGTAGAGGGGAAGGAGTTCTAAAGGTTTGCCAGTAAATCGTCTAAAGCTTGCAAAAATTTATCGTTCTCATCCGGCTTTCCAACGCTCACCCTAACACTGAATTCGTCGCAACCCAAAAAGTTCGAGCAGTCTCTGACTATAACACCCCTCTTGATAAGCTCTAAGACGAATTCGCTCGCTTTGATTGGAGATTTCATGAATAGGAAGTTTGCTTGGGATGGAAAAACTGCAATTCCTCTCCTTTTGAGTTCTCTGAACAACCTCTCCCTTTCAACCTTGATCTTTTCAACACAACCTTTCACGTAATCCAAATCTCTCAAACACTGCAGAGCACATAGCTGGGCAAGTGTAGAAACTGGAAAGGGAGGACTTACAGCTTTGTAGTATTTGACGAGTTCTTCGTCCATCACAGCGTAGCCTATTCTCAAATTGGCTAATCCGAACGCTTTTGAGAATGTCCTCGAAATTATGACGTTCTCACAATCCGAAAGCTTCAGTAAGTTTTCCTCGGCAAATTCCGCATAAGCTTCATCTATGAAAACAGCACAGTCCACGCTTTCAACAACAGCTTTTACATCCTCGAAACTTTCAGCGTTTCCCGTTGGATTGTTTGGGGAACAGATGATTATCAGTTTAGTTCTATCACTTACAGCGTTCAAGATTGCATCCACATCTATTCTAAAATCATCTCTCCTCCCGACGTTTATGACCTTAGCAGAGTAAACACTTGCGAGTGTGTGATAGTACGAGAATGTTGGAATGGGTACTATTACCTCATCACCCCTATCGACGAACATTTTGAAAAGGGATTCCATGACTCCATCGCTACCAGCGCCCAAAACAATTCTGCTCTCTTCAACGCCTAAGTAATCAGCTAAAGCACGTTTAAGCTCGGGAATCTCCTTGGGATAAACGTTAAGAAAGCTGAAATTCCTTAAGACTTCGTAAACTTTTGGAGTTGGACCGTACGGATTTTCGTTCGATGCGAGCTTAACCGCCTTAACTCCGTAAATCTTTTCAGCCTCTTCAACACTCAAGCCCGATTTGTACTCGTGAATTTCTATTTCTCTGAGTTTTCTGATGATCTTTCTATCCTTATCTCTATAACGTTCCATTCCCCAACCCCCTTCAGATTGGAAATTATTGCCAGGTTAACGTCCTTCACTATGGACTGCACGAACTTGTTCATCGGTATTCTCTTTCCATCGACATGTAGGGTAACTTTCATGACTTGAGATCGATGCGGTGTGATAAAAACTTTACCAGAGAGCTACAAAAACCGTAAAAGATGTTCCTATGAGGTCGGCAAGCGTTGTTATTGTAGGTACCGTTACGTTATCTGGATCCAGACCGAATCTGTAAGACACAAAGGCTAAAAGGTATCCCAAGAGCATAACTCCGAATGCTACGATCGGATAGAGCAAGAAGAACTCGTAGTTTATACTTGCCGACTTTCCCAGACTTATGGAAATTACGTATCCCAAGGAGTACATGATTAAAGAGAGAGGAATCGACGTTGAAAGCAGTGAAGCTATGTCATTGGCGGATCTCATGTCAAATAACTTGTCTATTTCACCCAAGTGAAGCCTTGTTGATGTCTTCGAGCCAATTACACAGCCGTAATTTCCCAAACTGTCGAGAATGGCGGGATAGATTACACTCAGTATAAAAGTCCTGTAGATGTATTCACTGTAGCTTTCAAGTATGCCACCCGATACACCCTCTATAACTGCAAGTGTGACGAGTATGATCGACATTTCAAAGAACACCCTCCTATCAAGCTTGAATTTTAGAAGAAATAAGAGGAACGTAAAAATCAAGGCTATTAAGACGACGTAAAACAAATACCTATCAACTTCAAAGAAAATTATGAAGGCTATTAACATCGGTATCGTTAAAAGGTCAGCAATGGATGTTATAAGTGGTGAAGCAACCGCATCTGGGTCAACACCCTTTCTGAAGGGAATTACCGAAACTACCGCAGTTGCGTAACTAAGCAGTATGCTTACAAAGATTGTTGAAGACAGCAAGATTGCCAAAACTTCCAAAGCATTTTTTCCAACTTTAACGAATCCAACAAACCACAGAAGAATAACAGGTAGAAGGGAGAGAGTTATCCCCAAAACCAAGCCTTCAAAGACTTTTCTATCTCTCAAACTCGGTTTCATTTCACCTAAGAAGAGAGAAGTTGTGAATCTCGAAGCTAAAGCGCCGTATATGTTCCCCCTTAAACCCATTATTCCCGGTAAGACTACGAGAATTATCGGGTAGCTTACCATCAACTTTTCAAAGTAACCACCGAGAAAAGTTCCTCCTACGAAATCGAAAATTAAGCAAAGTAAGAGTGCTGGAAACGTGACTTTCCAAGCGGATTTGAAACTATCAAATTCAACTTTCACCTATTTCAAAACGTTTAAATGTATATGAACTTATCTAAGTGAGTGTACGGAGAATACGCCTTAGGAGAGCTAAAGCTTGAGAATGATGATTTCTGCTTATCGATTGAGCATGATGGTAACTTCTACGTTTATAAGAGAGTATGTAAAGGGGATTTAGTGACAAAAAGGATTACGGGTTTTGGTAAGATCGTTTTGAATCCGGTGGAGCCTGTAAATCTACCGAAGAATATTACAAGCTTAATAGAAATTGAGTTTAAAGAAAAGATTGTAGTAGAGCCGAAATCGAGATTGACTATCTACGTAACGTTTCCTATTGAGATTGGTGTGTTCGTCGTCAATAAAAGTCTGAATGTACTCGACGTTTTTACACTTAACAGTTTGAAGTACACACTTTACGGAACCCCGGGAAGGGGTGTCATATGCAGATACTGGTTAAGTGGCGTTTACGGTTCACCACCAAAGCTCGATTGCCTCAGGGAGGGCATTGTAGAACTCGAGATTTCGAACTCATCAGACAGCTGGGTTGAAGTAGGAAGGATAGTTTTGGATGTTTACAGTATGAAGATATACTACGACGATTCGAAAGTAATTTCCAAAGCTGTTATGAACATAACGTCGAGAGGCGTTGCGGAAACGCAGTTTTTAGATGGTAACTACAACATGAAAAAAGCCGTAGAAATCTACGTTGCTAAGAAGTTGCAGGTGTTGAGGAGGAGTTTTGTGATGGAGTGGGGGTTATGTTAGACGTCTTAGGTTACGAGGTTTACGAAGGAGTGACAGTCGGAGATGCACTGACGGTTGTAGTAGTGATGTTAATCGCAGTTTTGATAGCTAGAGTCGTTACAATGAACGTTAGGAGAGCTTTAGCTGACAAAGTTAGAAGGGATCAGCTTGAAATAGTAGCGAAGGTCGTATACTACGGTATAATCGTAGTTGCCTTTCTTGGAGTCACACCTCTCTTAGGATTGAATCTCTCTGGTCTTTTGGTGGCTGGAGGTATTGCTGGTATAGTCATTGGTTTTGCCAGTCAGAGCGTAGTTTCAAATTTCGTTTCTGGGTTGTTTTTACTTTGGGAAAGACCGATAAAGATAGGTGATGCAATAAAGGTTGATGAAGTTGCCGGGATTGTTGAGGATATACACGTGATGTCAACAGTCGTTAGGACTTTTGACGGCTTGTACGTAAGAATTCCGAACGAGAAGATGTTCACATCAAACATTATCAACTACGTTGCGAATGTTGCAAGGAGGGTTGAGTACGTAATTGGGATAAGTTACAGTGACGATGCTGACAAAGCCGTGAAGATTATAGAAGGTGTTCTCGAAAAAGAACCGTTCGCTTTGAAAGAACCGAGTCCAGATGTTTTTGTAGACAGCTTAGGCGACAGTTCCGTAAACATAATTGTAAGGTTTTGGGCGCCAGCGAGCGAGTGGTACGATGTAAAGAAGAGGGTGTTGTGGAGGATAAAGGTTGAGCTTGAGAGGAGCGGAATTACGATTCCATTCCCGCAGAGGGTTGTGTGGTTTGCGAACGAAATCAAGGTGAAGAAATCTTAAATATTTTTCACTTTTAAGGCGGTAACTGGAAAGAAAAGCAAAGAAGCCTGAATCAACTGTTGTGAAAAAGATTTGATTGCTTAGAGAGGTGAAAAACGTAAGAGCCACGGCCGGGATTTGAACCCGGGACCTTTGCCTTACCAAGGCAACGCTCTGCCAGCTGAGCTACCGTGGCTTGGGACATACTTTAGCTCTCTTATTAAAACTCTTTCGATACCAAAAGGTTTAAAACGATTGTTCACACCTCCAAGCTTATGGAAGATTTCGATGATATGGTGATATTCGAAGAAGACGAAGAAGAATTGGACGCTGAAGATGAGGTCAAGCTCGCAGAGATATACAAGCTTTCAAACAAGCTCTTCAAGCTCCTCGAAGATTTGAAGAGTCACGAGTTGAGGGAGGCTACGGCTCTAATGATAATAAGGGAGCTTGTAGAAGATGACAAGTTGCTTTTAGGATTGGCAAGTAAGATGCTCAGCGATCTAATTTATGGATTTGAAGATGACGAGAGTTACGTTTCCTAAGCTCGTATTCTTCGATCTGGATGGAACTCTTATAGAACCGATGGATTTTGAAAGGATTAAGTCCATTTTGAAGGTCGGAAGTCCCGTGCTTGAAAATATCCTGCACGATCCGTTAAAGATGGAAATCCTGAAGAGGTTTGAAATAGAACACGCAGAGAGGGCAAATTTAATGCCTCACGCCAGTGAAGTTCTAAAGAAACTCGAAAATCTTGGAATAGTGAAGGTGATTATAACAAGAAACTGCTCGGAATCTGTTGAGATAGTTTGCAGGAGGTTTGGATTGAGATTTGACGAAGTTATAACGAGAGACATGGGACACTTCAAACCTTCACCTTACCATGTAATCAGACTTATTGAAAAATACGGCTTCAGAAGGGACGATTGCCTAATAGTTGGAGATCACGAGTTCGATGTACTAACTGGGAAGAGAGCTGGGATTAAAACGGCAATAGTCCGAAGAAACTGCGCAAGTGCTGACTTCGTTTTGAGAAATTTAAAAGACCTTCTAAGTATCGTCAAGTATGATGGGAAAGCTTAGAGATTACGCCGATTTTGTAAAGATAGAACACACTCTATTTGCACTACCGTTCGCATACTTGGGAGCTTTTATAGCTCAGAGAGGTTGGTTTGGATTAAAGCTGTTCATACTGATTGCTTTGGCTTTCACCGGAATGAGAACATTGGCTATGACTTTAAACAGGATAATCGACAGGGAAATCGATGCTTTGAATCCGAGAACCGCTAACAGGCATCTGCCATCCGGGAGGATGAGTTTGAGAGAAGCTTATGCAATCCTGTTGATCGCTTTGATAGTTTACGAAGCTTCGGCTTATCTCATAAACGAAACCGCATTCAAGCTGTCACCTATCCCTATAATAGTAGCCTACATCTACCCGTATCTTAAAAGATTCACCTGCTTATGTCACTACGTTCTCGGTTTAAACTTGGCTTTCGCTCCCTTAGGTGGATGGGTTGCGGTCACGAATTCCATATTTTTTGATAAGATAATCTTACTACTGAGCTTAGCGGTAATATTCTGGGTCGCTGGATTCGATATAATCTACGCGCTTCAAGACTTGGAGTTCGATAGAAAGTACGGACTGCACTCAATAGGTGCACATTTTGGTAAAAACTTCGCTTTAAGATTGTCCGCTCTAAACCATGCTATCTTCTTCGTTTTGGTGCTTTTCTCCGCAGTGATGTGGAGTAAGATTGCAGTTGTTGGTGCTGTTGTGATTGGTCTACTACTTCTGTACGAGCACTTGGCAGTTAGAAGAGGAGATATAGAGACGGCTTTCTTCAAAGTCAACGCAATTATAAGCTCGATTTTGCTTTTGACATTTCTCTTAACTACGTGATCGATAGCCTATTTAATGACGTTATCGAAACTCTTTTATTTTACAGTTCGTAACTTCGAAACATGGAAGACTTAGAGTCAAAGATTTTGGAAGTTTTAAAGGTTGAGGGTGTACCTCTCGTAACTTCTGAAATTGCCGAAAAAATCGGTGTCGATAGAAGGGTTGTCCTGAGAAGACTCCAAAAGTTGGCTATAGAAGGAAAGATAAAGGGAAGAAAGATCGAAGCAGCAAACGGAATCTGGATCTGGTGGATTTAAGAAAGATTTAAATTAATTCGATAAAACCTAAAGCTATGATCAACGCCATAATAAACGGTGAGGTTATAAAGACTGCTGTAAAGGCTATAGTCTCCTTGGTTAGTGAGGCTAGATTTCACTTTAAAGAGGAAGGTTTGCACTCAAGGGCTGTTGATCCCGCAAACGTCGCAATGGTAATTGTCGACATTCCGAGGGAGTCGTTTGACGTTTACACGATAGATGAGGAAAAGACGATTGGTGTCGATGTAAACAGGGTAAACGATATTCTGAAGACCGTGAAGAAGAAGGAACTTGTTGAGTTGAAGGTTGAAGATGAGAGCACTCTGAAGATAAAGTTTGGAAGCGTAGAGTACAGCGTTGCCTTGATAGACCCTTCAGCGATAAGAAAGGAACCAAAGATTCCCGAATTGGAGCTTCCAGCGAAGGTTGTCTTGGATGCAGGAGAGTTTAAGAAGGCTATTCAAGCTGCAGATAAGATAGCGGATCACGTAGTCTTTAGAACGGATGAAACGGGCTTCTACATCGAAGCTAAGGGAGACATAGACAGGATAGTATTTCACATGGGGGAGATGGAGCTTATAGAATTCAACAAAGAGAAAGCCAGGTCGATGTTCAGCATAGAGTATCTGAAGGAGTTCATAAAGATTGCGGGAAGTGGAGACATACTTACGATATACTTGGGAGACGATTACCCCGTCAGGTTGGTATTTGACGTTGCGGATGGTAAGTTGAAGGTGGAATACATACTCGCACCACGTATCGAAGCAGAATGAAGAGACCCTTCTTACCAATTTTACCCTTTCTAATTAGGTACCCATTCATGAGCTATTCAAAGATTTTTGATTTCGATCAAAAGGAGATTGTATCTGATCTCGAAGATGCCAAGAGCTTTGTCAAGACTGTACTTGAAGGGGATGTTAAAGAGGCTGTAACTCCTTTGAAACTTTTATGTAGAGATTGTGCCGTTAGAGAGGAGTGCGAAGGTTTTGAATTTTGCACGTATCCATCCAAAGAATACAGTGTAATGTTGAAACGTGCAGAGAAAGCTGTTCTGAAATGGCTTAAAGTAATGACCGTTGTTTCAAATTTAGACGATTTTCTAAGGAGGAGGTTTGCCGTAAGGATGGCGAGAAAATACAGAGAGATGCTGAAAGCGGAAAGTGATGATTTTTTGATAGTCATTGCGTGGGATTTTGGCTTGAAACTCGATAAAAGCTTGGATTTGTTTGATTATTTAAAAAGTCATTACGTGATGCCCAAGCCGTTTGCTGTAGACCTTGTAGACTATCTTAAGCTTGCTGTAAGAATCAAAGACGAAAGCTGGAAACTCGTAAACAGGAGAGTCGTTAAAGGATACGTGTATCTTAGTAGGGAGGAGCTTGTAAGGCTGATAGAGGAAATTATGAAGGATAAGTTCATGGAGAGGTTGCCGATTCGGGTTGATGTCGATATTGGTGTGAATGTTAAGAGGGAGTACAAATTTGAAAGCTTACCGATTGAATTTGAATGCTTTCCCGAGTGCATGAAGAAGATATTAGCAGATTTAAACGACGGTAAAAACGTTCCTCACACGGGCAGATTTGCGATTGCATCTTTTCTGATAAATTTAGGTTGCGATGTTGATAAAGTAGTAGAGATTTTCAGAAACGCTCCAGATTTCGATGAGGACAAGACGAGGTATCAGGTTGAGCACATAGCGGGCATGAGGGGAAAGGGGGAGAAGTACATAGCTCCAAGTTGCGAAACTATGAAGAGTTGGGGGCTTTGCATCTGGAACTGCGACGTAGATCATCCCATGAAGTACTACAGGAGGTGTTTGAGTGAAGGAAGAGGTCGTGGCAAGAGGGCATCCAAACGTAAGAGCAGAACATCGAACGACACTTGAAGTTACGAAGGAAGAGGAGTTAACACCGAGAGGAGATTGCATAATTGGTGTAAAGGCGGACAAGTCTCTAAAAGATTTCAACGACGAGATCAAAAATTGGCTGAAAATGGGAAAACCAGTTTTGATAGAGATAATACTACCAGATTACGGCTTGAAGGATTACCTTAAAGCATTTGGAAGTCCGAAGCTCACATTTAGGCATGAAACAGATATAGTAATACGGAAAAGCGAGTTCGTTTGCGATAGGACTTTGGCGATAAAATCGAGCAAGTCTGCCAAAGATATCGATAGGGAAATAGTCAAACTGCTGAAAGATCCAAAAACCGAGCTGTTGCTTATAGTAAAGCCGTTAAAAATGTAAGAAAAATTAAATCTTCTCAAACCTCGTTTCAAGCTTATCCAGAACCTTAGGTAGCGTAGTGTACTCCATCTCCTCATGAGGCAACCTGTGTGGTTCGAATGGACCGTGCCTTCTTATGTAATCGCAGATCTCCATAGCCCTCATCCTCGTGTAATCGAATGCTGGATCGTCGAACATGTCCACAGGTCCGATCAACTTACCGTTGCAGAGCTGAAAGCCCGCCGCAATAACCCTCGGAGGTCCGTCGAATCTTGTGCATTTACTGTACCTGAATGGGACTGGCATGATTGGTCCGTTGTGACTACCTCTCATCCATCCACTAACCAAATGCGGGAATGCAAAAGCTTCGAGAACCTCTCCAACAGCTGGCAAACCTGATTGAGCTCTGACAATTGCAACCGGATCGTCCTTTCCAATATACTCACCAGCTATTTCGAAGAGCTTCTCGGTGCTTATCACAGCAACCGGTTCATCTGCTGGCAATTTGCCACCCTCTTTGGGGTAAACTCTCTTAATCACGTATCTGCTCTTGCTACCTATCAAAGCCAGTATGTCGTACATCTCTTCTGGGGAATTCATTATAACACGCTTGTGCTCCTTGATGTCCCAAATTTCAAATCTAAAGCCTTGATGCATTGAAGGATCGATTACCAAACCTGCGGTGTTGAAGGGATCTGCAAACATTCTGAATATCGGCAGGTTAAAAGCTCCCGGCTCGGTTTTATCCATCATGAAAACTATTATCGGCTCAGCCGGTCTCTCCGTAAACTCCATCTCAGCTACACCCGGACCCAATCCTCTAATGTTTCCCGAGAAAGCTTCCTTGAGTAAGTCTTGTCCAGCTGCATAGAGTTTCATTTCTTTAGCCTTCTCAGCACAAGCCTTGAAAACGTCCCAAGCCAAACCGTGTATGTCTTCACTGTCTACTCCCTTTCTGTGAGTCATTACAAGCTCTAAGTCGTCTCCAGCGTTAAAAACCCTAAAATCGATTATTATTCCCTTCTCCTTAGCTTCATTTAACTTTTTCTCAGCAAAAGATTTTATCTCGTCTGGAACTGTGCTATGCCCAGCGACACTACCTATGTCCGCCTTTATAACGCTAACTGTAATTTTTTCGCTCATATCATTTTTTAAGTCTAAAGATATTTCAAGTTGTCGATTCAGCAAGGTATATATATTTATGTGATCGTGATATTAATGATGATGCTTGAGAGATGCCCTTCGGGAATTCCGGGGTTCGACGAGCTTTGTGAAGGGGGGTTCATTAGGGATAGAACGTACCTCGTTTCGGGTGTATCCGGTGCTGGGAAAACCATCTTCGCCTTGCAGTTCCTCGTAAATGGGGCTAAAGAGTACAACGAGCCGGGTATATTCATAGCAACTGAGGAGAGACCTCAAAATATTAGAGAATACGCTTCAACGTTTGGATGGGAGCTGGAAAAGCTTGAAGATGAAAACATGTTGGCTTTGGTAGATGCCACATCGACGAAGATTGGGTTGCCGAGCGATGAGAAGTATGTAGATATAAGACCCTTCGACACCCGCTCGCTGTTGGATCAGGTGATTTCTATTCAGGATGAAATAGGTGCCAGAAGAGCGGTTGTGGACTCGACAACATCTATAGGTTTTATGATAAACGATGTTCCGAAGTTCAGGATTGAGCTTTTGAAAATTTCAACAACGTTTGAGATACTCGGTCTGACATCCATATTTACGTGTGAGATAGTTGAAGGTTCACAGGCGATATCGAGATTCGGTGTCGAAAACTTCGTTACCGAAGGTACCGTCGTTCTGAGGTTTGAAAGGAGTGGTAACGTGAGGATAAGAGCTTTGGAAATTGTTAAGATGAGGGGAACAAAACACAGCTATAAGATACATCCCTTTGAGATAACCGACAATGGCATAGTTATCTACGCTGGAGAAGAGGTTATAGGCGTCTGAAATACCTTATCTCAATTTTTGAACAAAAAAATAAAATTAAATAGCCTCCCAGAAGTACTTAGGCACGTTCTTTGGATACCTATCCCTCGTCCAAGCGTATATCATCGCCACGCTTCTGTAGAGCATGTGCGCAAACTTTGAGTACGGTGCGTACACAAGTAGCATGAAGACGAAGTACAGGTGTATCAAGTAAAGCCAGTAAGTAGACGTGCTTTCAAAGAGTCTTGCAATGGCGACACAGTATCCCGTGATACCGACCAATAGAACGACGAGTAGGAAGAACCAGTCGTAGTAACTTCCAAGTTCCTTGCTCTTCTTGTTGAACAGTCTGTTCCATATCGCTATTGCGCTACCTGCTATAACTGCCAAACCACCGAGCATACCAACGAGCTTGAAGAGAGCCATGATCACGTATGCGGTATCCAGCTCTCTCATGTAGAGTATCTCCCAAGGCCACGGTGGTGGATACACAAGCTTAACCGGAAGCTCTACACCGACAACCTCTCCGAGTCCAATAACGTCACCCATCGCAGCTAAGAACAGACCTACGAATCCGTAGAATATCAGTAGGTGTGCTGGGAACCTTGGCTTGTTAGCTTCACAGATCTTGAACCAGTTGTGGTAGAGAATGTCTCTGAGAACGAAGAAGAACGCTTCGAAGAAGTACAGCCCCATGAATCCGCTCTTGCCTCTAATTTCAACCTCAGCATTCTCGAGTGGTTTCACGGTGTACTCCATTCCTCCTCCATCGGTTATAGCTAACCAGTACCTCCATACACTGATCAAACCTATGAGAACCGCAAGACCACCGAGAACGAATCCAGCTATTTCTACGTTTTCAATTGGCAAGAGCTTTCTGGTCTCAACGACTCCGCTCGGCAATGTACCGGTGAATATACCGGGATTAGCCCAAGCTATCAGAGCACCCAAGATTATCGCTGGAACTATTATAACGAATATCGGAAATCCCCACGGCTGGTTGAGTATTTTACCGATGAACTTTGGCCAAGCAAATTCAGATATAACTCTCGCTCTAATTGCATTCAAAACCTGTCCCGGCTTGGCATCTCTTGGGCAATACGCAGAACAATCAGCACAGTTGTAGCAGAGCCATACGTTTGGATCTTTCAACAGTCTTTCCTTAAGTCCCCACTGAGCCCAGATCATCTCTTTTCTCGGGAACGGATCGTCTTCTGGGCTTAGAGGGCACACGACGCTACAGTTAGCACACTGCATACATTTTTTGAGGTCTTTACCACCCAAAGCCATAATTTCACGAGCAAACTTCGGGTCAACCTCCATAACATCACCCCCAACAAAAATTAAAGGGTTAGAATCCCTTGTACGGGTTGGGTCCGATCTTCTGAATCTCCTCAACAAAGCTGTTTATGATTTCGGGAATCTTTGGCCAGTCTGATATTTCCACCTGTACAATTTTAACCCTCTCTGGCTCTATGAACAGTCTGTTCAAAGTTTCTCTCACGTTCTCCATCCTCCTGTTAGCCAACTCGGAACCTCTTATAAAGTGGCACTGGTAGTCCTCACCGAACTTACATCCAAGCAGGAGAACTCCATCGACACCCTTCGACATTGCATCAGCTATGAATACGACGTTCACGCTACCGAGACATCTCACCGGAATTATTCTTACGAGAGGACTGAACTTGAGTCCGTTCTTCGCAGCCATGTCAATCGCTGGATAGGCGTCGTTCTCACACGCAAACACGAGTATTCTCAGCTTACCCTCTTCAGATGGCACCGACATAGCCTTTATCATCGATGAGATCATGTCAACGCTGTACTGCTTGAAGGATATGATCTTCTCTGGACATGCACCGAAGCAGATTCCACATCTCCTACATCTAAGTGGATTGGGCTGTGGTGTTCCCTTCTCATCCTCATCTAAAGCTCCAAACGGACACTCCTCCGTACATCTCTTACACTGCGTACATCTCTGCAGGAAGAAGTTCGGGTAGTCGATGTCACCGGTTCTTGGGAATATCGTCGCTCCCTTTGAAACGAGCTCTACCGTTTGAATTGCCTTTAGAGCTGCACCCCTTGCATCCAATTCACAGTCTCTTATCGTCATCGGTGCTCTGACACACCCAGCCGGGTAGATACCAGTTCTTCTGCTCTCATACGGGAAGCAGATGTAATGGGAATCTGGGAATGCGTATTTGAGAGTTGGTAGCTCTGGACCCTGCCTGTATTGCAGGTTCAAAATCCATTCCTTATCTCTGTTCTCGAATGCAACTTCCTTAGGTACAGCAGGCTTTATGTGGGAATACGGTGGCTCTCCTTCATCGGGATACTCCTCCTTGACAGTGTACAACCCGTACATCGATGAAAGCATTCCAGTTACAAGGACAACCATATCTACGTTTACGGTTATATCTTCACCCAGCAGTGTGTTTGTAACTTCGACTTTCAGCTTGTCTCCGTTTTGTGTTATGCTCTTCACTTCACCTTTCGTTAAGAATACTCCCTCATCCTGCTGAGCCTGTTTGTAGAATTCTTCGTAGATACCAACAGTTCTCAAATCCTTGTAGAATACGTAGACGTTTGCATCTCTGTTAAGCTCTCTAATACACAAAGCCTGCTTTAGTGATGTTAGACAACATACGGTTGAACAGTACGGTATGTGCTCGGGGTCTCTCTGACCGGCACACAGTATGAATGCAACGTCCTTTACAGGCTTTCCATCCACTTCCAATTTACCTTCTTTTATCATCTGTTCAAGCTCGATGTTGGTAACAACCCCCGGTAGACCGTATCCAAGGTTTGACAGCTTTGAGGCATCGTAAGGCTTCCAGCCAGTTGCCACTACTATTGCACCGACCTTGATTATCTCTTCGTTACCTTCCCTATCCAGAACAACGTTGAACATTCCCGGCTGTCCCGAGATCGACTTTACCTTGGTGGATGTGTAAACGGTTATGTTTTCGTTGTTTGTTACCTCATTTATCTTTTCGTTAATGTAAGATTCCGCATCGACAGGCTCTCTATACGGGAACTTGCCTGGGAGAATCTTCTTAAATTTCTTTACCCATCCTCCCAACTCCGCCTCCTTCTCGACTAAGTATACCTTGTAACCAGCCTTAGCACACTCCAATGCAGCGGTTAGACCGGTGACACCTCCTCCAATTACGAGAATGTCCTTCGATGTGTCTTCCAAGTACGGCTCTGGCAACTCGGTCTTTTGTGCTTGGACGATACCCATTCTGACGTAATCCTCAGCTAACTCTTGAGCGTGTTCATCTATATCGTGACTCCAGACTACATCTTCTCTAAGGTTTACTCTAACCGTTATAATGTCCTTACCAAAGTTAAAAACTTCCTGCTTGACTCTTGGAGAACATGCGCAGATCACAACAGCGTTGACACCGTTTTTTATGTCCTCTTTAATCATTTCAACTCCATCTCTACTGCACAGAGCTTTGTGAATCTTAGGGGTGATCTTGAACTCGTTTTCAACGATACCCTTGATTTTCTCTATATCCAGCTGGTCGATCCCACAACCCGTACAGATGTAAACGCCAACATTCTTCTCCATTTAAATCACCCCCTAACCACTTGAATAGCCTTTATAACTGCTCCAGTCGCATCCCTGTTACTTGAAGCAACGTCTGCTGGAGTTCTTGCAACACCACACGGTATTATTCCCTCCTTCTCAATGACAAATCCGTAGTCGTCGTACTCCAATCCCTCTATCTTTTCAACAGCTGTTGTGGGTTGCATTCCCGTAGCCAGAACGAGCAACTCCACTTCCATCTGAACCTTCTTGCCTGTTTCCGTATCTTCAGCGTGGACTATGATGTTTCCGTTTTCACCCTCCTCAACCTTTGCAACCTTACCTCTTATGAATACGACGTTCTCGTCCTGATCCACCTTCTGGAAGAAGTCCTCGTATCTACCGTAGGCTCTCCTATCAATGTAGAAGATGTAGACCTTCGAATCCGGTATCTGTTCTCTCACGTACAAAGCGTGTTTCATCGTAGCCAAACAGCAAATTGCTGAACAGTACGGTAGGTGATTTTCATCTCTTGACCCAGCACACTGAGCAAAAGCTACGATCTTAGGCTCTTTTCCATCGGAAGGTCTGACTATCTTACCCTTTGTGGGTCCGTTTGGAGATGCCAATCTCTCCATCATCATGTTCGTTATTACGTTAGGATACTTGCCAAATCCCAAGGTTTCAAGCTTAGTCGCGTCGTACGGATTCCAGCCAGTTGCCACTATTATCGCCTTCGCATTTATGGTCAACTCCTGCGGTTGCTCATCCAGATTTATAGCGTCGTACTTGCAAACCTTAACGCACTCTCCACACTTGTTGCAAGCTTCAGGATCGATCACGTAGATGGGCGGAAAAGCCATCTCGTGCGGTAGGTATATCGCTTTTGTCTTATCCATTCCGAAGTTGAAGTCGTTTGATCTTTCAACTGGGCATACCTTTTCACATTCGCCACATGCCGTACAGTTCTCGTTTACGAATCTCGGTTTTATCTCAACAAATACGTTGAAGTTTCCTGCAACGCCTTCAACTCTCTTAACCTTTGCGTTTGTCAAGACCTTAAGATTTTCACAGTTCTTTAGCCTCTTGAGGAAAATCTCAAGACCGCAGTAGGGTGGACACATCTTTGGGAAGTATTTAGTGAGTTGGGTAACTCTTCCACCCAAGTAGGGATTTTTCTCAACGAGTGCGACGCTGTACCCTGTTTCCGCTGCTTCAACTGCTGCTGTTAAGCCAGAAATACCACCGCCGATAACCAAGATATCGACGTTCATACTAACCCCTCTTTTAAGCTCTAAGCAGGGTAACGTATGAAGTTTAAAAGAGTTTCTATTTATTTGTCTTGTTATTTGCCAAAAGGGGTCGGGAGAACAGAGCAAAATAAAGAAAAGAAAAATTTAGAGTTGCCAGTCGACAATCTGGATGTATGGCACCTTCTGCATCTCCCACTCGCCGGTCTCTGGGTTCTTCCTGCCGACTACGAAGCACTTCCAGTTCTCGTCGTCCAAGTCTGGGTAGTCCATTCTGTAGTAGTAACCTGGCCATCTGGTCTCCTGTCTGAAGAGCATGTGCTGGACGTGTGCCTCAGCTACGATGACTCTGTGCCACATCTCCCAGCATCTCATTAGCTCGTGGAGGTTTCTCGCAGCTAACTTCTCCATGTCCTCCTTAAGCATCTGCAATCTCTCGAGAGCGATCTTAAGCATCTTCTCGTTGGTTCTGTACCACATTGAAGCTCCAGCTGCGTACTCATCCATGATCTTCTGTAGTCTCCACAATGCCTGCTTGGGGAAGAGGTAGTTCGGGTTGATGTCGTCTCTCGTTGAAGCGTTCTTGAACTGCTCGTACGTAACCATTGGCTGGAAGATCTTCTTCTTCAACTCCTGCACCTTAGCCTCGTCGATCTCTGGGTTCGGGTTCTGTTCGACGATGTACCTTACTGCAGCCTTACCGGCGATTCTACCTTCGGTGAATGAACCGCTTGAGAACTTGTGCGGGTTAGCACCACTGCAGTCTCCAACGGCAAAGAGACCCTTGATTGTCGTCATTCTGTTGTAGCAGAACGGGAAGAGCTTCTTGTACTCCTCTGGCATCAAGTCTTCTGGACCGCAGACCCACAATCCAGCACAGCCTGAGTGTGAACCCATCATGTATGGCTCAGCTGTCGTTATCTCTGACGGTACCTTCTCTGGCTCGATGTTCAGAGCAGCCCAGAGCAAAGCCTGTGAGACTGTCATGTCGAGGAAGTCCTCCCATGCCTCCTCGATGAGCTTCTTCAAGTCCTTACCTTCCTCCTGTAGCTTCTTAATAGCCCACTCCGTTCTCATGAGGATTGGTCCCCTACCGTTGACCAACTCTTCAAGCATCTGGTGGTTTCTGAGTGGTGTCGGTGTTGGTACAGCATCTGCGTACGGCTTGTACTTGGCAATCGTCTCCTTCTTCTCGATGTATACCTCGTCGAATGCGTTCGTAGCTACAGACTTGAACAACAGGAACCATGCTCCAACTGGTCCGTATCCATCCTTGAATCTTGCTGGGATGAATCTGTGCTCCATCTGACATGTGTGAGCACCAACCTCGATAGCCATTGCGTAACCGCTACCCGTGTTAAATACCGCATACCAGATTCTACCCATACCCTCTCCAGTACTTCTTGGTCTGAAGAGTAGTGTAGCACCACCAGTAGCCAAGATTACTGCCTTAGCCTTGAAGATGTAGAACTTTGGCTCCCTTACGCTGAAACCTACTGCACCGGCAACCCTCTGCGGGTCATTCTTATCCATTAGTAGGTGTGTAATCATTACTCTCTCGTATATGTTCTCCTCACCCAAAGCCATCTTCGCAGCTTCGGCGATGATCGGCTTGTACGACTCACCGTGAATCATAACTTGCCATCTTCCCTCTCTGACGTACTTACCGTTCTCGTCCTTCCAGATTGGCAATCCCCACTTCTCGAAGAGGTGGACTGTACCGTCAACGTGTCTTGCATAGTCGGCAACCAAGTCCTCTCTTGCGATACCCATCATGTCGAGTGTTACGTATCTTACGTAGTCCTCAATCGTGTTCGGCTTGTCACCAACCTGCTGAGCTCTGCCTGACAAGCCGAGGTATGTGTTTATAGCTGATAGACCCTGGGCTACAGCACCACTCCTCTCGATTGCAGCTTTCTCTACAAGTGTTACTTTCAAACCAGCCGCTTTAGCCCAGTAGGCAGCCTCGTATGCAGCACCACAACCTGAGAAACCTCCACCGATGATCAAGATGTCCGTCTCTACGGTCACATCCTCTACGTCCTCTGGCTTGTACGTTTCTATATTCTTATACACCTCAACTGCCATTTAAACCACCCCCATCAAAAACATTAAGTTATGCCTTCTTCTTAACCTCAGGCAACTTGTCCATGTCCAAAATCTGAGGCTCTCCCGCAAGAAGCTCGTTCTTCAAGTTGTCCAAGCTTGGTTCTGGGAAGCCCTCGAATGGCTGAATTGAACCCCATGGGGTTGTTCTAATCGGGAACTTGAATCTCAAGATCTTACCGTTTCTGAACTTGATTGTCCACATGATTGCATCGGTACCTCTCATTGGTACACACTGTGCCCCGAGGGGCACGAAGTCTACGTAACCTCTCATGTCAATAGCACCCTGTGGGCAGATCTTCACACAGCTGTAGCACTCCCAGCACATGTCCGGTTCCTGGTTGTACGCTTTCATCTGCTCTTTGTCCAAAACCATCAGGTCGTTGGGGCAGATGTACTGGCAAGCGGTTCTCTCCAATGCCTTACATCCGTCACACTTGTCGGGATTTACGTAACTTGGCATTCAACCCACCTCCAAAACTTTTGGATTCCAAATTCTTCGACCCACCCTAACGGAAAAAATTTAAAAGTTTTACTATTTTATTCAATCTCCGGAGGAGGTATGTACTCCTCCTCCTTCTTTGCAAGCTCCTGAATCTCTGGCAATCTCTCAAGAACCTTGTCTATAACATCTAACGACTTGGATTTTGCAACCTCTTCGAACAGTGCCCTTCTGAAAGCAACAGGCAAGTCCTCGATGAATCCTCTTGAGTCGATTCTCGCTCTGTCGAAAGCCTTCAGAATCTCCTGGGATTTCTCTTCTGGCACTTCGACCACAAGCATTTTCAGAGTTCCGCCGAAGATGTACTGGATCTTCTCCTCAAGCGGTGTTCCCTTTATCTGCTCATACCTCTTATCGTCTAAAATAATACCGATGTAGTGTGGCATCTCAACCACCTCACGCTTTAGGAATCTCCATCGGCTCCAAATCTACCTCAAGCTCCTTGTTTATGTATTCCAAGTACTTGTTGTTCACGAACGGGTAGTTGAAGACCTTCCACCATTTCACTATCGCCTTGTAAACCTCTGGTCTCATTACGACTTTCGGAGGCATGACACCCTCAGCGACCATACCTCTCAGGAACGAACCGCTGAACTTCTGCTTCGCATCGGTGTGTCCACAGTTCTCGCTGTAAGCTATTTCTCCGCAGATCGGACAGTACCAGAACTCTGCCATGTTCTGCGGGATAATCTTCAGACCGTAGTCAACCTCGTTTGGCGGTGCTTCAAATCCAAAGCTTGGGATACCGTCCCTCCAGAGTATCTGAGTGGCGAACTTGTCATAGTATTCACCTACAGCTGCATGATCTCTACCGAACATGTGGTGCGTACAACCCATGTTCTGCCTGATGATACCGTGCAAGAGCGATTCGATCGGGTTACCGTATCTCATGTCCCAGAGTGTGAACGTTACCATGTGTCTTGACGGCTTGATGTATCCGTACTTGTTAACAGCCTCGTGACCCTCAAGGATTGCCTCGTTCGGATAGTCTCCCTTCCTCTTAGCTCCGATGATAGCGTTTACCAATATACCGTGGCAAGGCTCGATGTCTCCAGTGTAAGCGGCACACTTCATCAGCATCTCGTGACCGGTGTGAGGAACGTTTCTCGTCTGGTGGGCAATGACTGTTCTCCACTTCTTCTCGTTCTTGATAACTTCCCTGCACTTCCTTGGTGGAAGCCAGAACCTGTCGTACGGCTCCCTGAATTTCGGCGGGTTGATGATCGTCCACTTACCAGCGATTACGTTTGGATGCATGCACCTGTATATCATCCAACCCGGATGCTTCTCATCGAACGGCTGTCTTACGACTTCTGGGTTGTTCTCCGGTGTTCCGAATGTCCTCGTAGCAACATCTTTAGGATCGATCTTGTAAATCTCCTCAACATCCATTATTGCGAAAGGCTGACCCTTGAGCTTAAGCAAGAGCCTGTCTCCCTCGCTAACGTTCAAAGCCTTCAAATCCTCATCGCTTATGTCGAACAGAATTGGGTACGGGAACACCCACTCGTTCTCAAGTCTTCTCTCCTTCAAAACCCTCTCCAAATCACCAGAAGTCATTGAACCCTCAACTGGGCTGAAGAAACCGTAGCAGACTGAGATTATCTCTCTGTAGACGTGCCTTATTGGAACACCTTTAGGATCGGTTGTTGGTTTGAGTTCGTATTCAATGGCACCAGCAGCCATTTTCTCGGCAACGTCTCTCTTTTCTACGACCCTCTCTACCAACCTGCCACCGTGCGGTGGAGGCATCTTAAACTTCGGCATACGTTCACCTCCTTTAACTCCGTATCCGATACCGTCTTCAACGACAACATATATATGCTTTTCTATTTTTTCACTTAGCTTTCTAACAAAGCTCGGGGCTACTTCGTTGGGTTAAATATAAGCATTTCGAAATTTTTCAACAGTTTTTAATGTTCGAGTCTAAGCTGTTTTAAACCTCTGAGCTCGTCAAAATCGAAGCCTCTGTAAAACGTACTTTCGTCAATCTTGTAATTGCTTCTACTTTCCACAAGCATGTCCAATGTGAAGAACCTCCATCCCAAACCTTTAACCTTCAATGCTACGAGTGGTTTCGCTCCGAAAACCTCGGAAAATTTCTTCAAACTATTAACTTCATCCTTGGAAAGGTAAAGGGGTAGAGATGACCTCATCTTTACTTCTATCGCCAGATAAGTTTTCCCGTTTCCGGCGATTATATCAGGACAGGGATAGCTCATTACGCCACTTGCTGGAGTTCTTACAGCGGCAAAACCTATTTCCCAAAGTTTGTGCAAGAGTTCCCTCTCGAACCTGTACCCTTTCTTCATGGCTCCACCATCGTTCCAATACCTTCCTTAGTAAACAGTTCGAGCAGAATCGAATGCTCCCTACCCTCTATTATGTGTGCCCTCTCAACACCGTTCCTCAAAGCCATCAGAACCGCTTCAACCTTTGGCAACATGCCACCGCTAAAAACACCGCTCTCGAGCATTTTTTCGAGCTCTTCAGCCTTTATCCTCGATATAAGTGAGCTTTTGTCCTTTGGATCTTTCAAAATTCCGGGAACATCCGTAAGAATTATCAGCTTCTTAGCCTTCAAAGTTGAGGCTATATGCCCAGCAACGATATCCGCATTTATGTTGTATACGTTTCCTGCCAAATCGGAAGCGACTGGTGAAACTACTGGAATGAAACCGTGATCTATCAGAATCTTCAATATATCGGGATTGACGTATTCAGTTTCACCGACGAATCCCAAATCTATAACTTCCTCTAAGTCTCCTCTCTTCCTTTTTATGAGCTTCTTCTTGGCGACTATGAGCAACCCGTCCTTACCGCTAATCCCTACCGCCTTTCCACCATTCTTTATGAACATTGAAACTATCTTGGAATTTATCTTCCCGTCTAACACCATCTCAACTATTTCCATAGTCTCCTCATCCGTAACTCTCAAACCGTCTATAAATTTCGGCTTTATTCCAAACTTCTGCATTTTCTCCGAAATCTCTGGTCCACCACCGTGAACGACTATCGGCTTTATACCGACGTAGTAAAGCAGGAGAACATCTTTAACAACGCTCTCTAAGACTGCATCACTAACCATAGCATGCCCGCCGATCTTTATGACCATGTACGATCCGTAGAACTCTCTGATGTAAGGCAAAGCTTCTATGAGTACCTTGACCTTTTCCATAAATGTGTGTTGGGAGAAATGATTTTAAGCTTACTCCCTATTCCTTTCATGGATCGCAGTGAGGCTTTGGAACTTTTGCGAAGTTACATTAAGAACGACAAGCTCATCAAACATTGCATAGCCACTTCAGCGATAATGAAAGAGTTGGCTAAAGAGTTGGGTGAAGATGAAAAAAGGTGGGAGCTTTTGGGTTTGTTGCACGATATAGACTACGAGTTGGTTGAAGGTGATATGAACAGACACGGAATAGTTGGATCGGAAATCTTGAGAAAATACTTTGACGAGAGCTTTTGCGAAACCGTAAAGCATCACAACTACTTTCTCTTTCAGCCGAAAAGTAGGGAGGAAATAGCTTTAGTTGCATCTGACAACATCTCAGGACTAATAATTGCGTGTGCACTCGTTAAAGGCAGAAAGATTACAGCTGTAACTCCTAAAACTGTTAGGGAAAAGTTCAAGGAGAAGAGCTTTGCAAGGGGATGCAACAGGGAGATGATAGCTAAGGTTGAAGAGCTTGGAATAAATCTTGATAGATTTTTTGAGATTGCTATAAAGGCTTTAGAGGGAGTTAAGAATGAACTCGACCTTGAATGAAGTTTTAATAGTTTTGATAGTTTTTCTCGTGTACTGGACAGCGGTAACGATCTTTAAGAAGAAACTCGAAAAGAAGGATGTATCCGTCATAGGACCTATACTCTTGATAAGAACGAAGAAAGGTTTAAAACTCCTCGATACCCTATCTAAGCCAAAAAGATTTTGGAGAGTTTTTGGGGATCTTGGAATAGTTTTAGTTCTTCTTGGAATGGCTTACATGATATTTCTGGTTTTAATAATGGACTACACAATGCTCACATCCCCTCCCAAACCTTCTCCGGCAACTAGTCCGAGAAACATACTACTTATACCCGGCTTGAATGAGTTCATTCCGCTTGTTTGGGGACTGATAGGACTCATAGTTACGCTCGTAGCTCACGAGTTCAGCCACGCAATTCTTGCAAGGGTTGAAAACGTCAGAGTGAAGGCTTTAGGCGTGGTTTTAGCTCTAATACCCGTAGGCGGTTTTGCGGAACCGGATGAGAAGGAACTGATGGAAAGAGAAAAGAGAAGTAGAATGAGGATATATTCTGCAGGAATAACTGCAAACTTCTTTACGGCATTTGTGGCTTTCGCGGTATTCTTTTACCTTTTGGGTTTTTTAACGCCCCACGTAGTCGTTTTGAAGGGTTTTGAGACCTTCGATGAGGGTGATGTAATAATAAGCATAAACGGCTATCATGTTGAAACCTCTCAAGACATCTTGAAAGCCGTTGACAATCTAAAATCTGTCGTCGTTAAAGTTAGAAAACAGGATGGGAGTATTTTGAGCTTCAAGGTTAAACCCGTAATGGGCGTTTACATAGTAGGAATTCTAAACGACACTCCCGCCAAAGCGGTCGGTATTAAGAAGGATTCGGTAATACTATCCGTAAACGGAATAAGGACTCCAAACGTTGAGAAGTTTAGAGAGGTCATGTTTAAAACGAAGCCGAACGAGACGGTAACGCTTGAGGTTTTAGAAGATGGTAAAATCAAGACGTATACTGTGAGATTGGCTGAGATGAATGGGCATGGATTCTTGGGGGTTCTCATAGGCGGAGACTACTTTTCTGGTGCTGTTGTAGGTTACTCCAAAAACATACTTGATTCTCTGACTAAGATTCCGCTAAGCGTTCATGGCTTGCTCTATCTAACTGCAATGCCGTTCTACTTCAGAGGATTCGACGGCTTAACAAATTACTTCACACCACAAGGATTCTTCGCCAACCTTGGTAACACGATATTCTACCTTCTCAACGCATTTTACTGGATCGCTTGGTTGAACTTCTACGTCGGACTCTTTAACTGTTTACCAGCAATTCCTTTAGATGGAGGAAGGCTTCTAAAAGATATGTTAAGATACTTCATGAAGGAGAATACGGTAAATGTGATAACGAAGTCGTTGGCATTCTTCGTATTCATCTCGATAATACTCTCGGTACTGATTCCCAACTTGAACTTCACCTGACCTTCTTTTCAAGCCTTTTGTACGCAATTATACAGCCGGGATCGGGTTTGAGGTAATCCTTAAAGTAAGCGTAAGCTCTCGCTCTACAGCCTCCGCAAACGTATCTGTATCTACACTCACCGCATATCTCTATTTTATCCTTATTTCTTAGGTCTTCCAAAACCTTGTTGCTCTTCCAGAACTCCAAGAAATCGTCACCATTCTCAAACTCCTTGATGTTTGCCAAAGTTAGAGGGAAGAACACACAAGGTTCTATGTTTCCGTTAGCCCTCATAGCTATGTAAAATCTGCCACATCCACAACCCCCTATGAAGTCAGCCAAAACCTTGAGCTTTCCTCCAAGCTTCGGATTGTAGAAGTGCGTTGGGATTATTTCGCTTTCCTCTTGCAAAGCTATCCTTGCGTAATAGGGTGCGGTAGACATGAAGTTTATTCCCGTTGATTTTAACCTGCTCCAAAGTTCTCTCAGAAGTCTTTCCTTCTCTTCAGCGCTCAAATCCATCTCAAAGTCTCCTCTCCCTACGGGAATGAAGTTGTAGAGCATAAACCACTGGACACCCAACTCTTCAGCCAAATCCATGACCTTTGGAATGTCCTGATAGTTCAGCTTCGTTGCAGTTGTAGATATGCAGGTAATCAGTCCAGCTTCAACGCAGTTCTTTATACCCTCTATAACCTTCTCGTAAATACCTTTTATTCCTCTGAAAGCTTCGTGAGTCTCCTTTGTTCCATCCAAGCTTATCTGCACAAACCAAACACCCAAATCCTTCAGCTTTTGAACGTTCTCCTTGGTTAGAAGTGTTCCGTTGGTTGCGACGGCAACAAACATCCCGTGATCTCTTACAGCTTTCGCAAGTTCGAAGAAGTCCTTCCTGATTAAAGGCTCTCCACCGCTGAAGGCTATTGCAGTGACTCCAGCATCGGATAAAATCTCTATAGCCTTTAAAGCCTCCTGCGTGTTAAGCTCATCCTTCCAAGGCTTTCCGGCTGTTGAGTAACAGTGCTTACATCTTAAATTGCATGCGTAGGTTACATCCCAAACGATGAGAAACGGGGCACCGGGAACGAACGGCTTTCTTACTCCAAACTCAGCCAAACCCCTCATAACTGAAATGAATCCTCTACGCCAGTAGGGATCTCTAAGCCTCTCCTTGAGAAGCTTTTCAGCATTCTCATCACCGAAAGCTTTCAATCCGGCTTCTATTATTTTTTTTATAGCCTTGAACTCCAAACTCTTAACATCCTCACCGTTAGCGTAAGCCAGCAAATACTTGTCAAGCCTAACAACACCGTCTTTATCCCTCTTGAGAGTGTGCTTGATAGCTTTTCTTGTGAGAGGATTGCCGATCACATGCCCGAAGAATTCAACCATCCTATCCATGCTTGAAAGGTTGTTTTCAAAATATTTTAACTTAGCGTTTTCAAAATCAAGCCTAACTTTTCCACGGCAAGATCAACCTCCTCCTTACCCATCACCAAAGGCGGAACAAACCTCAAATTGTCCTCGGAAGTTGCGTTCAACACTAAACCCTCATCGAATCCCCTCTTAACGATTTCAAAAGCCTTCTCAAACTTTGCACCTATCATCAGTCCCAAACCCCTAACGTCCTCGCTTAACTCGCTCAGCTTTTCTCTGAAGTACTTCCCAACTCTCTCAGCATTTTCTACGAGTTTTTCTTTCTCGATAATCTCGATTGTTGCAAGAGATGCTGTGCAAGCTAAGGGATTCCCTCCGAAAGTTGAAGCGTGTTCAGTAGCTTCGAGCTTCTCAGCGACCTCGTTTGTAACTCCAACACCGCCAATGGGAAATCCAGAACCCATTGCCTTAGCCATTGCAATAACATCCGGCTTAACCCCGTAGTGATCCTTAGCAAACCACTTTCCAGTCCTTCCGAATCCAGTTTGAACTTCATCGAATATCACGATAAAGTGATGTTCTTCTCTCTCCTCAAAAACAGCCTTGATAAAGCCTTCGTCAAGTGGATAAACTCCAGCCTCACCCTGAACGGGCTCAAGTATAACACAAGCTGTTTCATCATCAACCTTCTTCTCCAAATCGTGAACGTTGTTAGGTTCAACGAACTCCACGGGCTGAATTAGAGGTTCAAACGGCTTTCTGAACTTCTCCTTCCAAGTTACGGAAAGGGATCCCATCGTTCTTCCGTGAAAAGCCCCTTTAAGGGCTACAAACTTCCTCCTACCAGTTACCTTTCTCGAAATCTTCAGAGCACATTCAACAGCTTCAGTTCCGCTGTTACAGAAGAAGAACTTGTCCATTCCGCTTATCTCCCTCAGCTTCATCGCCAACTCGATTTGAGGGGTTGTGTAGAAGAGGTTTGAAACATGCACCAATTTTTTCAACTGCTCCTCAACCCTCTTAACGAAGTGCGGATGCGAATGCCCTATTGCAACACATGCAATTCCAGCAACCAAGTCCAGATACTTCTTACCGTTTTCGTCGTATAGCCAGCAACCCTCTCCCCTAACAAAAACAACTCTCTGCCTCCTGTAAAACGGAATCAAGTACTCCTTCTCAAGCTCGAACCAGTCCATGCACAAAGTTTTGCTTGGATTAAATTACTTTGCCCAAAGCGAAACAAATTATAAAGCTCAGAGCCGGAGCGGTAACCCAACTCAAAGCAATTCTCCTTAGCAGATCCAACTTAACAGTTCCGACGCTCTTCAAAAATCCAACACCAGATATACCACCGATTATACAATACGTAGTTGAAACGGGCATTCCCAAAGTTGTGAAAACCCAAACGCTTAAACCTGCACCAAATTGTGCTGAAAATCCAGAAATAACATCCAATGCCGTTATACCCTTTCCAACTGTCTCAACGACTCTATGACTTAAAGCCAAAGCACCGAAAAATAGTGAAAAAGCGCCTATTACGCCAGCCTGAGTGGGAGTTAATATTCCGTAGTAAACTACCGATCCTACAGCAGTTGCAAGCTCGTTGGCACCGGTATTGTAAGCTATGAGAATTGCGCTGATCAACAGAAGGACTGAAAGTATTCTCTCCGCCACGAAGACTGAATACCTTACAAGAGTTTTTTCGAGAATCTTGTAGATCGCTATAGATATAAAAAAGGATGAAAGAGGAGATAGAATCCAAGACAGCACTATCTTTAAGAGAGTATAGTAGTTTATCGGTAATCCTAAAGCCAAAGCTGAACCCGTCAAACTCCCGATTATAACTTGATGACTCGAAAGCGGAAACCTGCGCCAATTTGAAAGAATTATTACGATAGCAGACATCGTCAAAGATAACGCTAACGATTTACCGCTCAATCCCACCAACTCTTTTCCAACGGTTCTCATTACGGCATATCCCTGTAAGCTTACACCTGTAAAGACGAATATCAGCAGTAGAATCAAAGCCGTTCTGAACTTTAGAAGTCCACAACCTATGCTTATCCCAAATGCGTTTGACGTGTCGTTTGAACCTATGCTGAAAGCTATTAGTATACAAGCCGTTATTATGGCTAATTCTATCATATCATCTCAGGCTGACGTTGATTATTTGAATAATGTCTCCGGCATCCTCTATCAAGTCGGAAATGCTTACGATATGCTCCAAAAGTTTTAAAAATGAGAGAGCCGACCATACATCGACATCAACGCACCTAACCTTCTTTTCGAGATCGTGCTTTATTGCATCAACCTCCCTCTCGTAAACTCTAATCTTTATCGTCAACTCACTTAAGTCTTTACCCTCAATTAGAGCTTTGTAAGCTTCGAGCAACCTTCTACTCGCCTTAAAATTTAAATCGGATATAACTATTAGATCATCTTTAACTATGTCAAGGATGGTTTTGCTTTTACACGCTTTTAAATATTTGTAATCGTAAACCGTGTCTTCAACCTTGTCTATGGCTTCGTCAACGACTTCCGAAAATCTAAATATGTTCGGTCTCAGATAGGGTAAAAAAGCGCCTTCGTAAATTTTTATAGCTATCTCTCTCCTTATTCTATCTCCTTCATCCTCAAGCTCGAGTATGGACATCAACAGTGAGTCGTCATCGGTTTCCAAAGCGAGTTTAAACGTTTCGCATGCGGTTTGCAGAACTTCGAGATGCTCCCTTATTAAGTCCAAAACTTCCTTCTCAAGCTTCCCCCCGAAAAATACTCGCTTAAAAAACATGTTTCACCCCAGAGCTTTCATTATATCCATGAGAGAGACAACCCCAACTATCTTGCCATCATCCAAAACGAACACTCTCGCTATATTGAACCTCTTCATGAACCTAACTACATTCATTAGCTCCGTCCCCTTCGGAACTGTAACTATTGGTTTTGAAGCTATATCTCCGACTCTAACATCCTCCGGCTTCAAATCGTTTGCAAAAACACCGAAGACAATATCTCTAACCGTTATTACCCCGTAACAATCCATTTCATTACGAGGTTTGACAAGCAATGACCTAATACGCTTCTCAAGCATGAGATCGATAGCCTCTTTAACGCTTGAATTCGCATCTATGAATTCCAATCGTTCGTTCATAACATCTTCAACTCTCAATTACATCACCTCTTGCTTTCGAAGTTTTTTAAACAAATATAAGCGTTGCCTTTTGGCAAAAACGGCAAGAGACTCACTCAAATATCAGCATCTTCTCCTCTCTAAAGTTCTTGTAGGCTTTAACGATGTCTCTACCCTCAACGAAAGGAATGCCCCTCTCTTCAGCATACTCCTTAGCCTTCCTCTTGCTCAAAGCCCTCCCAGTTTCAGCATCCAACATCTCGCAAATCGCTACTGCTGGAGCTATTCCAGCCATTTCAGCCAGAGCAACGCTAAGCTCTGTTTGTCCAACCCTCTCATAAACTAAGTTGTCCGAAGCTCTTAAAACGGCAACATGCCCCGGACTCCTAAACTCACTGCCAAAATCGAACTCCTTACCGTTGATCATGACGTAATCAACGATTTCTCCCAACCTCCTTATGGTTAAAGCTCTGTCTACATCCGTTATTCCGGTGAAGGTGTCTCTGTGATTTACCCACAATGCAAAAGAGCTTCTCGAATCGTATTTTATGTCGAAATCGGCAACGCTCCTAAGTTCCGGCATCTTCTCGCTCGCCACCTTCAGTATGTCGTGCATGAACGGAATCTTGAGCTTTTCACAGGCTTTAGGATGTAAAGCTACGCATATAAGCCCTCCTCCATCTATTCTCATCATCGCAACGTCCTTAGGAGTTACCGCAATCGCTGGAATGGCTATATCGGTTTCACCTTCCCTATCGTCAAAATCGTATATGAGGACAGGTTTACCAGCCCTGAAATGCCTTAAAGCCTCCTCTATCACGTTATCACCTCCACTTCTACCCAATCCCCATCCTTCAAACCCAAAACATCCCTCAGCTTGACGGGAGCGATTATCTCAATAACGTCCTTAGGATAGTGAGTCCTCTGAGGGATCACAATAGCACCTTCAATCCCGTCAACCCTACATCTGAAAGCTTTAACGTCCCCGAAAGTCCTCTCCTTCGTCTTAAAACCCTCAATCTTTATTCCGTCCATCTCATCAAGCTTGGCTCTGAAAAACATCTGTTCCTTCGGGATTTTCAAGTTGAGCGTGCCCGGATAAGGTGTAAATCCCAACTTCTCCTCAAACTGCCTCTTGTATCCCTCCAAAGAAACGTAATACCTCCCCTCACCCAAACCGCTGAAAACCTTCCCTTTTATCACAAATTCACCCTCACCTTCGAAAATCCGCTTGTAGTCGAGGTATTCCCTGTAGAGCAACTCCCTCCCCTTATCGGTTATCACAACAAATTGCCCGTCCTTCGTCAGTGTTCTTTCGATCAAACCCTCATCTTCAAGCTCCTTCAGTTTTCTTGAAGCAGTTTGTATGCTTTGACCTATCTTTTCAGCCAACTCCTTGGAGCTTATCTTTAGAACCTTCCTCGTTGCGTTCATAAGAGCTAAAGCCTTCAGCACCTGCAACATCTCAATCGTGAGATGATTCTCAAGAATGGTATATATTCTTTGTCATTCATCATCGTTTTTAAAACGTGTCGAAAACCTTCGAGCATGAAAACGTCCCGTCTAAGCGGGTTCTACAAGCTCAGCGTTGAGGAAAGACTGAAGATCGTCAAGGATTTTGCAGATTTAAGCGATGAGGAGGTTGAGCTTTTGAAGACTTCGAAGATCGGCTTGGATAAAGCTAATGCGATGATAGAGAACGTAATCGGAACATTTGAACTGCCAATAGGCATTGCGACAAATTTCCTGATAGACGGAAAGGACTACTTAGTTCCAATGGTTATAGAGGAGCCGAGCGTTGTTGCTGCTGCAAGTCACGGAGCAAAGATTGCAAGAGTAAAGGGTGGTTTCACAACTTACTACACTGGCTCGATCATGATAGGACAGATTCAGGTTTTGACAGAGAATCCGCATTCAGCCAAATTTGAGGTGTTAAAGCACAAGGACGAGATAGTGGAGAAGGCAAACGAAATCGAGTCATCGATCATCAAGCTCGGAGGAGGTTGCAAGGACTTAACGGTTAGGGTCTTTGAGAATATGGTCGTCGTGCATCTTTTGATCGATGTGAAAGATGCAATGGGGGCAAACTTCATAAACTCCGTTTGTGAAAGAATAGCTCCGTTTATAGAGCGAATTACGGGCGGAAAAGTCTTACTTAGAATTCTCTCAAACCTATGCCCCCACAGACTTGCGATAGCCAAAGCTGTCTTCGATAAGAAGGCTGTTGGAGGCCAAGAAGTGGTTGAAGGGATCATCAAGGCTTACGAGCTTGCTAAGATCGACGTATACAGATGTGCGACACACAACAAAGGCATAATGAACGGAGTTTGTGCCGTGCTTATTGCAACTGGCAACGACTTCAGGGCTGTAGAATCAGCCTGTCATGCTTACTCAGCAATGCAAGGCTATAAGCCTCTCACACACTACGAGATAAACGAGGATGGAGATTTGGTCGGTTATATCGAACTTCCGATGTCCGTTGGGGTTGTTGGCGGTGCAAAGGCAAATCCTCTCGCAAGGATTTGTCTGAAAATTTTGGGTGTTAAGAGTGCTGAAGAACTTGCAAGAGTCATAGCTTCCGTTGGATTAGCTCAGAACTTCGCCGCTTTGAGGGCTTTGGTAACTGAGGGTATTCAGAGGGGACATATGGAGTTGCATGCAAGGAGTTTAGCTTTGTCTGTGGGAGCTAAAGGTGAAGAAGTTGAGAAGATAGTTGAAGAGATGCTCAAAGAGGGCAACATAAGCATGAGCAAGGCTAAAGAGATTTTGGAGAGGATCAGAAGGAGAGAAAACAGGGGATAACGAAGGTCGTACTTAACTTGTGACAAACTAATTAATGTTCGTTCAAGATAATTTTTAAATTCAGTTCGTTTCACTAATCGACAGCGATTCTTGGAGGTGATTGCGATGGCTATCGAGATCAAGGAGATTCAGAAGTTTGAGAGGATCGGAGCACATTCGCACATCAAGGGCTTGGGGTTGGATGAAAATCTGAGGGCTTTGGATGTAGCTGATGGTTTGGTGGGACAGAAGAAGGCAAGAGAAGCGGCAGGAGTCATCGTTAGGCTGATAAAGTCCGGAAAGATGGCTGGAAGAGGAATACTGATAGCAGGTCCACCGGGAACGGGTAAAACGGCGATAGCCGTTGCTATAAGTAAGGAACTCGGTAAAGACATACCCTTTGTTCAAGTGTCAGCGAGTGAGTTCTACAGTGCGGAGATGAAGAAGACCGAAGCTCTGATTCAAGCCATGAGAAAGGCTATAGGTGTTAGAATTAAGGAAAGGAGAATAGTCTTGGAGGGGGAAGTTGTCGGCTTGGATTACAACATGGTTCCCAACCCGTACAATCCAACGCAAAAGATTCCAGAATCCGCAACTCTAACACTGGCAACAAAAGATGAGAAGAGGACGTTCACCGTAAGCGGTAGGCTTGCCTTGCAGTTCCTCTATCAGGGTATCGAGGTTGGAGATGTTATCATGATAGACAAGGAGACTGGAAGAATTGTCAAGCTGGGGAAGAGCGAGAGAGCTAAGAAGTACGATATAGGGGAGGAGACTGTAGAGGTTCCATCCGGCAGAATTGAAAAGGAGAAAGAGTTTACATACGTGATAACCCTACACGATTTGGATGAGGCTAATGCAAGGAGAGGAGGAATTTTCAGCCTGTTCGAGCCAGTTAGCAAGGAGATTGATAGTGAGGTAAGGGAAGCGGTAGATGAACAGGTTAAGAGGTGGGTCGAGGAGGGGAGGGCTGAGCTCATACCCGGTGTCCTCTTCATAGATGAAACACATCTGATGGACATCGAGCTCTTTGCCTTCATGAATCGTGCAATGGAGTCGGAGATGGCACCGATAATAATCTTGGCATCGAACAGGGGATTTGCAAAAATCAGAGGAACCGATATAGTCTCCCCACACGGAATTCCGCTTGATCTACTCGACAGACTTCTGATAATCACAACTGAGCCTTATTCGAGGGACGAGATAAAGAAGATCATAGAGATTAGGGCTGAAGAATCGGGAATCAAGTTGAGTGAGGAAGCTTTGGAAATGCTTACGGATTTGGGAGAGAAGAACAGTCTTAGATATGCTGTTCAACTGCTTGCACCAGCCTATGAATTTGCGAAGCTCAGAAATTCGGACAGAGTAGAGGTTGAAGATGTGAAGAGAGCATCGGAGCTATTCGTAGATGTTAGCCAAAGTTCGAGTTATCTGAAGAAGTGGGAAGAAAAAATGCTAGCTCAATAAAAAATTTTTATCCTAAAACTTCAACATCTGCTGACTTGCATTCGAGAGATGTGCTTTCTTTTGTGCTTTTGAAATCCGTATCCGCAGTTCTTACATTTTAATCGTTTGTTCTAACCGCAGAAAACTCGAATACGTTCAGGAGGAAAGAGAAAGTTGCGAAGATGGGCCCGCCCGGATTCGAACCGGGGACCTCCTGCGTGTGAGGCAGGCGTCATAACCCCTAGACCACGGGCCCTAATTCAATGTTGAGTGAGAACATAAAAGGATTGCGATACCGTTATTTAACAACGCTAAGAGTTCGGGCGATGAAGTATCTCCTGCTCATTCCAGATGGAATGGCTGATTACAGAATTGAAGAGCTCGGCAACAGGACACCCTTAGAAGTTGCAGACAAGCCGAACATGGATTTCTTGGCTAAGGAGGGCTGTTGCGGTATCGCAAAGACAGTTCCCGATGGTTTTGAGCCGGGGAGCGATATAGCGAATCTGACAATTTTGGGAATAGATGTTAGAAAATACTACACAGGTAGAGGACCAATCGAAGCTTTAGCTAAAGGAATTGGGGGAAAGATAGTTTTCAGATGCAACCTCGTTAGGATTGAGAACGGCATCATGAAAGATTACAGCGCTGGTAGGATAAGCGATGATGAGGCTAAAGAGGTCTTTAAGGCTTTAAACGAGGAAAATCCTTACGATTTTGTCAAATTTTATAGCGGAAAGAGTTACAGGGGTCTACTCGTGATAGACAAGGATTACGACTGCAAGGTTAAGACTACTCCACCGCACGATATAACCGAAAAGAGAATCGACGATTTCCTTCCAAGGGGATGCGATTTAGCCAAGTTGTTGATAGAACTTATGGAGAGATCGAAGGAAATCCTGCCTAAGGTCACAAAGAAGGCGAACATGATCTGGCCTTGGAGCGGGGGGAAGATGCCCAACTTTCCGAAGTTCAAGGAGCTTTACGGGGTTAAGGGAGCTTTAATCTCTGAAGTCGATTTGATCTTGGGGATAGGAAGGGGTTTGGGAATGGACGTGATTGAGGTTGAAGGAGCTACGGGTTATATAGATACGAACTACAAGGGACTGGCAAAGGCAACGCTTAAAGCTTTGAGGGATCACGATTTCGTCATGCTTCACGTTGAAGGAATAGATGAAGTAAGCCACGAAGGCGATTTGGAGAAGAAGATAGAAGGAATCGAACTTTACGATGAGAAGATCGTCGGATACATAATAGACAGAATTGACTTGGATGAAACAAAGATAATGCTCCTCCCCGACCATCCAACACCCGTAAAACTGAGAACCCATACGAGCGATCCCGTTCCCGTGCTGTTGTTCGGATGGAAGAGAGATGACGTCAAGAAGTTCGACGAATTTAGTTGCAGGAAAGGAAAGCTGGGGTTTGTTGAGGGAATAAAGCTCATGAGATTGCTGATATGAACACCGAAGCTCTTGAAAGACTTCACAGGATAGCCTTTTCCACTCCAAACCTATTCACTACGGTAATAATCTTGAGTTTTTCATTTTTTATAATATATGAGCTTAATTTTGGAGTTCTCAACTTCACAGCCTTTTCAATCGCCTTGGCTCTATTCATTCCGATACTGGGCATCAAATTCGACATTAAGAGGTATTCATTCTTCGTAGCCTTCATATCAATTTCATCTATCCTGATAAACGCACTCTCAAAGTATCTCAACACAAATCCGGTTGGTATATTCGTTGCCTTTATAACAACGACTGTCCTATACTTCGCATCGGAAGCGGAGACACTCAAAGTTTCGATAGCATCTTCCGTGGAATCTCTTTTGCTTTATCCGAACGTCGCAACAATCCTTGGAGTGTTACTCGGCATCATCTTCATAAAATTCCTAAGTAAAGAGATAAACGGATACAATGTCCGTCTTTACTTCAAGAGGTTTCTGCTTTCTTGGCTAACGGGAGACCCATCCTACTTTGAAGAAGTTCTGAAGAAGAGAGCTACGAGCTTCAGAGGCTGGATAAAGTGTTTGAAGATTGGCAAAGTTAAGTTGGTGACAACGTCCTTCCATCCCGGTCCTATGAGGAACATCGGAGGAGCAAGGCTTGTAGAAAGAATAAACTCGATAGAAAATGCGGTATACCTCCACAGTCCAACCGACCACTCTCTAAACCCTGCAAGCGCCAATGATGTAGAAAGATTAATCGATTCGATAGATTGTGATGATGTTAAGCTTAAACCTATGAAGCCCTTCGATTTGGAAAGCGATAACTACATTCTCAGGGTTTTTCCGTTCGATAAGATCAGACTAATGTTCATAGTCGGTAAGAAGTGCATAGACGACCTACCTTACGATTTGAACGTTGATAATGCGGTAATCGTCGATGCACACAATGCCCATTGCGAAGAATTCAAACCAAACCTTGAGGAGTTGAAAGAGCTTGTGAACAGGGGACTTGAGTTTGAAAGCGAGCCTTGTGAGATGAAGTACGTTTTCAAGAAGTTTAGAGTTGAAACGAACAGTATATGCGGTAGTGTTGCAGTTCTACTGCTTGATTACGGTTTTGAGAGGTACGCAATTGTAGTTGTGGATGGAAACAACGTGAAGCTCGAATTCAGAAAGGAGATTGAAGATTTTTGTGCAAAGAGGGGTTTTAAGGCTATAGTTGCCTCAACGGACAACCATTCGAAGACGGGAATCAGCACGAAATTCACATACCTCCCCGTAGGTTCCGATGAAAGGGATAGGGTAATCTTCGAAATACTCGAAGAATGCTTCAAATTAAACTTTGAAGATTGCGACGTTTACTTTGCTAAGAGAGACGTTGAAATCGATGTCGTAGGTAAAAGCTTCTGCAGATTTATCGACGAAGTCGGTAGATTCGGTCTGAGCGTTACAAAATTGTACTTTGCACTACTTGCAATGTCCTTCGCACTTTCGATAATCCTTTAAATTTGTTCGACCAGCGAGATGTATGGTAATCGCTGTAACCATGGTAAACGTTCAGCCGGGTAAGGAGAGGGATTTTTACAGTGCTGTAAAAAGTCTTGAAAATGTACGGGATGTAATTCACGTTTTCGGAGAGTTCGATTTCGTCGTCATAGTTGAAGCTAAGGATTTGACTGAGTTAAATAAGACGGTCGATAAAATAAGGGGGCTTGACGGAGTTACGAAAACTCAAACCGTAATAGGGGCTGAACTGGAATGATCGAGAAGCCGAAGGAGATTAGCGTTGCGGAGTTCTTCGAAAAGAACAAGCACATCTTAGGATACTCAAATCCAGCGAAAGCTTTGGTTACATGCGTTAAAGAAGCGGTAGACAACAGCTTGGATGCGACAGAGGAAGCAGGAATTCTTCCAGACATCCTCGTCCGAATAAACAGGGTTGACAAACACTACAGGATAACTGTTGAGGACAACGGACCCGGTATTGAGAAGATTGAGATTCCGAAGATTTTTGGAAAGCTTCTTTACGGTTCGCGTTTTCATACTTTGAAGCAGAGCAGGGGTCAGCAAGGAATAGGTATAAGCTCTGCGGTTCTTTACGCTCAGCTAACAACTGGAAAACCTACGAAAGTCATCTCGAAAAGAAAGGGAGAAAACGCTTGGCTGTTCGAAATTTTGATCGACACAAAGAGAAACGAGCCTGAAGTAGTTAGAGAGGAAAAGGTTGAATGGCACAGACCTCACGGGCTAAGGATAGAACTCGAAGTTGAAGGAAGCTACGTAAAGGGAAGGAGACAGAGCGTTTATGAGTATCTAAGGCAAACTTCGATAGTAAATCCCCATGCAAGGATAACTTTCATAGAGCCCGATGGAGAGATTCACGAGTTTGAAAGAGTGAGTTACGAATTGCCAAAGATTCCCAAAGCTATAAAGCCTCATCCTCATGGAATAGAGCTCGGAAACCTCATTAAGATGCTGAAAGATTCCAGAGCCAAGAATTTGAAGGAGTTTCTGATAAAAGAATTTTCAAGGGTTGGGGAGAAGACTGCTGAGGAGATTCTGAGGAAATCGGGCTTACAAAATAAGCATCCGAGAGCGGTTACAAGAGAAGAGGCTATGAAGTTGTTGGAGGCTTTTAAGGAAACGCAGTTACTACCCCCTCCTACCGACTGTCTTTCACCGATTGGTGAGGATCTGATAATCAAGAGCTTGGTTTCAGAGTTTAAGCCTGAGTTCGTGTGTGCTGTATCGAGGAAGCCGAAAGTTTACTCCGGGAATCCGTTTTTGGTGGAGGTTGGCTTGGCTTACGGTGTAAATACCGAAAAAACCATACTCATGAGATTTGCAAACAGAATCCCCTTGCTTTATCAGCAGGGTGGCTGTGCCCTAACAAAAGCTGTGGAGAGTGTAAACTGGAAATCCTACGGTGTTCAGCAGAACAAGAACGAATTACCGAATGCACCGATGGTGATTCTGATTCACGTCGCATCGACTAACATCCCCTACACATCGGAATCCAAAGAAGCGATTGCTGGAATTCCTGAGATAGTTGAAGAGGTTAGGCTTGCTTTGCAGGAAGTTGGACGTAAGTTAAAAGCGTATCTCGACAAGAAAAAGGCAATTCAGGAAAAGAGAAAGAAAGAAGGAGCACTACTGAAGATAATACCCCTCATTGCTAAGAAGTGTGCGGAGATACTTGAGAAGGATGAGATAGATGTAAGCAAGGTTTTAGCGAGAATAACGGGAAAAGTTCACGTCGAGAAGGTTGTAGATGGTAAGATA
This sequence comes from uncultured archaeon, assembly GCA_964392755.1. Taxonomy (GTDB): domain Archaea; phylum Halobacteriota; class Archaeoglobi; order Archaeoglobales; family Archaeoglobaceae; genus Archaeoglobus_B. The sequence continues at coordinate 1,200 of CAYMRE010000001.1, read as the reverse complement.
GTTAAGATAACCGTTTCAAACTTCAGCAGATCCAAACGTAAGTTCAAGCTGTACGATTCGGGAAAGGTTTGGGATCTGGAGCTGAAGCCGTTTGAAGAGATTGTTATTAGCTACGAATGCGAGTTTCCATCGGCAACAAAACCTCTTGTGGATGGATTGGATCCAGATTTTGTCAGCGGTGCCGAGATTCTGTCCTTCTGATTTTTTGCATAATTTCATTTGGGTAGTTTCACTTTTAGATTTGATACCTTTGCAATATCCAGAAAATCAGCATCTCTCGTAATTAGTTCTTCGTTTCTGTTTACGCATATCGAAGCTATTAATATATCTGAGGATGCTTTCGGTTTACCCATTTTTCTGAGAAGGCGTTGAATTTTTATTGCGAGTATTTGATCTTGCGGAGTAATCGTGTAGACTATACCTTTAAACTTGTCGTAGCTCAGAATTGGTGGAAATTCGATAGCGGTTATTACCGAGTTAAAATTTATCGATGGCTATATTCGTATCTATTACAGCCATTTTACTCGCTCTCTTTCTTTTTTCTTTGTTTCTCTTAATAATATTTCTTCCTCGTCTTCTAACGATACGTCCTCTTCTTGAACAAGGAAATTGATGACTTCTTTGGATACCTTTCCTTCTTTTATCATTTTATCGTAAACCGTTTCTTCGATTATTTTTTTGACAATTTTTTCCTTTAATCTCGCATTTTTTTCGATGAACTTTGCCACTTCTTCCGGAACTTCGATTTGAATGATCTTTCCCATGTGGTTTTGTTGTTTTTGGGAATTTATAAGGATTCTGGACATTGAGAAAATTTATAATCGAAGCGGATCCGTTTTTAAAAATAGACGGGAAGATCAAAAGAAAAACATGGTCTTATTCAAAGTTAAGTTAAAATTGAAATCCGTCGAATGTACATCCAAGTGGTCAAAAAGGTAGCAGATGATCTCGATCCAGACGATTTTCCATTCATTGCCTTAGCTTTAAAGCTTAACGATCCTATTTGGACGAATGATCGTAAGATATATAGAATACGGATTGAAATCTGGAAAATTTCTCGCTTTGGATACTCAAGCTGTTGAGGAGTTATTAAAGGGTAAAGATTAAAGATTGTAGGTACTTATAGTTTAAATCTATGCTTCATCGAGGCTTTTCAAAAACTGTTCGATTAATTTCTCGTCCAAGTAATAACCTTCGCTT